>JAQVIE010000017.1 GCA_028695895.1 Methanospirillum sp.
GTCCGTTTAGGCTGCTTGTTCAGTTTGATGTGAATGCATTCCAGGATGAGGCAAACCTCTCTTCATATGCAAATCAGACACATGCTTCTCTTAATGCGACAATGCTTAAGGATTTTTCCATGGATGGACTTACAGGTCTGTATCTGATTGAACTTTCCAACATGACAACTACAGAGGGAATTTCGGCTTATAAAAACCAGACTGCTGTAATATATGCGGAACCTGATTATGAGATAAAAATCAACGAACCAGTCTGAAAAGATAAATTACTGAGGAGGCATCTGAAATTTACCTTCTTTTATATCTTCAACCCATTTTTGAAACATCTTTATTCCTTCAATCATTCTTCCTGCATACCTGTTAAAGAATGCTTCTTCTTCTTCAGGTTCAGGGGGCTTTTCCAGGTATTCAAGAAGGGCTGATTCACCATCAAAGTCTGTACAGGAAAACCTGATGAAATAATCACCATATGGTGCCATCATTGCCTCACCTGTGACGGTTGCGATATGGTAGGGATGGGAGATTAACGCAGGAGCCAGATCATTTGAATGCATGATGCCGGCATTTTGAAGCTCATTCATTAGAGGATTCAGGTCTGCCATGAAGTAAAAACCTGCCATGGGAGTTGTCACCCTGATTCCCCTGATGGTTTTGCACATCTCTGCAAGCCTTGAGGTTATTATCCGAAGGATATTTCTGACTGCTTCCAGGTACTGATCCATCTCTTTACCTGACCTGTATGCAGCAATTCCTGCTTCCTGGAGTGGTGCGGCAGAACTGGTGTAGATTGTTGCAGCAATTTTTGCAACATCTCGAATTATTTCAGGGTTAGTCCCTTCAGGCATGATACAGCTTCCAAGCCTGAAACCTCCTGCACCCATGCCTGCAGAAAGACTGTGGATAACAAAAGTGCCTTCAGGGTAAATTTTTCCCATGCTGACAAATGAAGAGGGTTCATATGCCAGAAGGCTGTATACCTCGTCAGACAGAACAAAAGTATAATATTTCCTGCATATATTTGCAATTACCGTGAGTTCTTCTTTCGTGTAAAGTCCACCGGTCGGGTTGCCAGGATTGTTCAGGATCAAAAGATGCTGGGTCTTTACCAGTCCTCTAAGCATTGCTTCAAGGGTCTGAGGACGGATTTTAAAGTTGCCGGCACCATGGGTATAAAGCCTGTAATAAGGAACATTCAGGATTCGGAGCTGCGGCAGATATCCAAGCCAGCCTGGAGAAGGAATGATGACTGAACCGGTTAATAATGTTAAAATTGAAAAAATTAGTCCCTTTGCACCATGACCGGTGATTACCCGGTACGGTTCAATATCAAGATCAAATCTTTCATTGAAAAATGATGCAACAGCTTCACGAATTTCGTTGTTCCCTATGGGGTCAGCATATGTCCCCATACCGCTGTGAAGGGAGAGCGCTTTCTGGAGTGGTGAAGGAACAGGAAAGGGTGATTGTCCAAGTCCGAATTTATAAAATTCTGCCTGACAACCTGTCTCCGCACAAAGTTCTCTCTGTTCTTCAATCAATCGAAAATATCTAAGGTTTTCCGGAACCTGGATCCGGTCAACCTTGGCATCGATCATAATGCCGGCCATGTGAGAGTGTCTCACAGAGACAGCAATTAAACTTTCTCTTCTTCGTAGATATTAACTGAGGATGGGAAGATACCTGGTCTTTCATCGGTCATGAAGGAGGTATAAGGGAGGATATGAACATAATATTCCAGGTATCCCTGGATTAATTCAGAAAGAATCTTCGATCTCCGTCCAAGAATAAGAACCACGAAAAACTGTATGAACATGCAGAGACCTGCAATAAATCCATAAACCATCAGGACAATTCCAATAATAAATGAATAAATCATCCTGATGAATAATTCTATTCTTCCGGCTTTTTCTTCGTATTTAAATAACTGTTTCATGTATCTCTCTTACCTTGATGCAGGGATCATCGGGTTCGGCCCTGCTCCGGATATAACAATACTTGCTGTTTTACTTATTGGGTAATACCTGCCTTTCTTGTCATCATCGACTATTACAGGTTCTGCACTGAGTGTTGCATATCCGGCGGTCAGGGCATGAATGGATATCTTTGCAAGATTTGATGTGGAAAGTCCGGGTTCAACATGATTTCCAAGGTCAGCTCCCTGTATAAGGACTGTTGAACTGTTAATATGTTCTACCTTGTTTATTGTGACCCATGAAGGAAAGGTTATCTCACCAAATGATGCAACAGTCGGGTTATCAAGAATAAGGTACAAGGCGTACCCTGAAATTCCTGCATTACACCCTTCCAGTATGAGGTCAATTGCTGGTTGTTCCCCAGGGTTTGATTCAACAACCGAGGGGTTGAAAAATAGGAGTGAGTAAGCTGATACTGGTGCAATCAGTCCGGCAATCAGGAAAAGTGCACCAAGCACTCCGATAGTATACTTATGTTTCATCTTCATCACCTAAACCATCTGGTATAATTTCACGATATCACCAAACCCGATAAAGCCACTGCCATCAAAGTCGAACTGACCGACAGGCTCTTCTTTTATTGCGAAGAGTATCTGGTCAAAGAGGAGTTTTGGATCTTCGTATTCAAGCCATCCGTTTCCGTTGATATCTTCATAGAGTCCGTCATCATCAGGGTCAGTCGGAGCAGGATAATCTCCGCCTGTTTTGTCAGGAAATGCCTTTACCGGCTGATATGGGGGTTTGACATGTATGTAATCATCTTTTTCAGCAAATGAGCTCAGTCCCTCTTTGAATATGGTGAGTGTGATTGAGTACTTCCCTGGTTTCATGTATACATGTGTTGGATTTTGCAGTCCGGATTCAAACCCGTCGCCAAATGTCCATTGCCATGTTTCAGGGTTTCCTGAAGAAAGGTCTGTAAATTGAACATTGAGGGGAATCGTTCCAGAAATGGGTTCTGCCTTAAATGCTGCTGTTAATGGACGAATCCGGCTAAGTGCTTCATAGGCATTAAGTCTTCCTCCGGTGGCACATTTACTTTCCAGCCATGATTTCATGTCAACAGAATTGAGGATCACATTTTTAATTGCAATTGTATCATATCCAGGTTTTTGACTTTTGATAAGTGCAGCCGTTCCGGAAACGAAAGGAGCTGCCATTGATGTGCCATCCATGAATCCATAACTTCCTGGCAGTGTACTATAGATGTCCATCCCTGGTGCCAGAAGGTCTACTGACGAAGTGCCATAATTTGAAAACCAGGTAAGCATGTCATTTTCATCACTTGCTCCTACAGATATGATATTTGCTGAGTTATATGCTGCCGGATAAACTGGTGTCTCATCAATGTCAAGTTCTTCATTTCCGGCAGAACATACAAATAGTGCCTGGGAACTGTCAATAGTCTCTTTTAACGCCTCGCTATAATTATTACCTCCCCATGAACAGGAGATGATATCAGCCCCCTGTTCCTCTGCATATTTTATTCCCATGATTTCAAGGGCAATATTACTCTTACCTGTTGAATCAAAGACTTTTACCGGAAGTATCTTTGAGTTCCAGCTGACACCTGCAATACCTATGGAATTGTTTGTTACCGCACTGATTATTCCTGCACAGTGCGTTCCATGACCATTGTCATCTGCCGGGTTGTCATCAAAGCTGACAAAGTTATATCCGGGAATGCAATTTTCTGCAAGATCTTCATGGTTATAATCAACACCCGTGTCAATTACTGCAACAATTACATCAGCTGAGCCGGTAATTATGTTCCAGGCCTCTGGTGCACTGATATCTGCCCGTTCTGAACTGATATTTTGCGTGTTGTAAAGACCCCACTGAAGATAAAAACCAGGGTCATTTGGAATTGTCATCCCTGATGATTCATTGCCCTGTTCGCTGATTGAATTTTCAGTGCCACCTATTGGTCCTGGTATATATGTCACATAATTTGGTTCTGCATACCTGACATATTCACTTGATTTAAAAAATCTGACTGCATCAGCGACTGTTGTTGTATCAGGTATTTTTACAACCTGCATTCCCTTTTTTCCAAGTATTTCTTCTGAATAGATAATGTCAGCACCTATGTCAGTATTCAAAGAAGAAGCGACTGATGCAATCGCTGTTCCTGATCCAATATCTGCATACCTGACGATGACCTCACCAGGCATATATGTTTGAGACAATTGTTCGGCCTGCACTCCTCCCCATCCTGCTCCTATAAGCATGAACAGGAGACAAGCTCTAAAAATCCACGATACACTAACTCGTTCCATCCTTCATACCTCTGTATACAGAAAAATTTAGTAATTGTTTATATTCTATTTTTTATATATCTTAATAGTATAAATAATTAACAGATGTAATCCTGAATTCTACTTCTTATATTCATTTAAAATAATTGCATGCTACATAATTCAAAAAAGTATTTAAAAAATTTGAACGGGTTTCTCTGGCAGGTTTTTGAATGAAATAAACCTACACCATTGAAAAAGTTTAAAATTCAAGCTGGACAAAGCAGCTTCATATCCGCATCAACGGTTGTATTTGGAGCAATCCCGAACTGTTCCACCAGGACTTTTAGAACAGCAGGTGAGACGAATGCTGGAAGCTTAGGTCCAAGGGTAATATTTTTTACGCCAAGTGAGAGCAGGGCAAGCAGCACCAGAACCGCTTTTTGTTCATACCATGCGATATTATACGAAATCGGAAGATCATTAATCCCGACATTGAATGCCTCAGCAAGGGCCTTTGCAATAACTACCAGTGAGTATGAGTCATTGCACTGACCGGCATCAATGACACGTGGGATTCCACCGATATCTCCAAGCGGCAGATAATTATACCGAAACTTTGCACATCCTGCTGTAAGGATAACTGCATCTGACGGAAGTGCCTGTGCAAAAGTAGTGTAATATTCCCGCTCTTTCTGCCTTCCATCACATCCGGCCATAACTACAAATCGTTTAATATCTCCAGCCTTAATTGCTCCGATTACTGGTTCGGCAAGTGATAACACTGCGTTATGAGCACAACCTGTAATAAGATCAGGACCTGATGAGGGGAGTGATTTTGGCGGACTAGAGGTTTTTGCCTGATTTATCAGGATAGAAAAGTCTTTTGTACCATCAGGATTTGCATTTACGTGGGCAACACCTGGAAAACCGGTAAGGCCTGTTGTGTAGATACGCCCTTTGTACGAATCCTTTGGAGGGACAATACAGTTGGTAGTGACGAGAACCGGACCATTGAATGATTCAAACTCTTTCTTTTGATGTGGCCATGATCCTCCGTAATTCCCGACAAGATGTGAATATTTCTTCAGTCCAGGATAGGCATGGGCTGGAAGCATCTCACCATGGGTGTATATATCTATACCGGCATCTTTCGATTGTTCAAGCAGCATTGCAAGATCCTTCAGGTCATGACCGGTTACAAGGATACCAGGCCTGTTCTTTGGTACGGTGCTGACGGTTGTAATTTCAGGATTTCCATAGGTCTTTGTGTTTGCAGTATCCAGCAGTTCAAGTACCTTTACCCCCATACTTCCGCATTCCATGACTTTTGATATCATATCCGGGACTGTAAGATCCTGAATAGTTGAAGCAAGGGCTGTCTGCAGGAAAAGTTCAATCTCCGTATCTGTATACCCAAGGATAACTGCATGTGAATAATATGCCCCGATTCCTTTCAGACCGTAAATCAGCAGCTCACGAAGGGAACGGACATCTTCATCCTTTGTTGCCATCACCCCGGTTTCCGGCACGTTCTTTAGAATATCCTCTTCGGATTTAAATGTCAGGGTACAGGAATCATGTGCCGGGCAGTTATCATTCTTTATTGCATTACGCACCCTGGTTACTTCAGATATGCGGTCCCAAATTACAGTTTTATCAAAGTTGACATTAGTCAGTGTCATAAAAAGGGACTCTGCAACCAGTAGTCCGACATCTGCCTGGTCCTCCTTTTTTGCTGATATGTTCTTAGCTGCAAGACCCTTGAGTGAATAAATAAGGGCGTCCTGGTATGCAGCCGTCACATCATCTTTTCCGCATATTCCAAGAGTGGTACACCCGGTACCCTTGGAAGTCTCTTCACATTGATAACAGAACATCGTCTTCTCCTTTGTATCTTTTTGCTACATAATATCTTTTGTATATCAAATTATAAATAGAGGGATGTTTCTAAAACTATACTATGGACAATTCCTGCACAGTTAACCTGACGGTGCGTTACCTTACAAAAAAATGGACTCTTCTAATTATTCTGGAACTCTACAAAGGTGATCAGTATACCCGAAGATTTTCTGAACTTAAAGACGCTCTCCTTGGAATCACGCCCAAAATATTATCTGAACGGTTAAAAGAACTGGAACAGGAAGGAATTATTGGAAACCGAATTGATGCAGACTGTTTTCCTGTAAAGAGTGAGTATTACTTAACCGAAAGCGGTATAGAAATCATTGATATTATCAAAGAGATTAAAATATGGGCATTAAAATGGAAGATTGACAATATCCCCTGTCAGAATCAGGACTGCAGGGTCTGTGTACTTTAAAATATCTTGTCATCCACCTATCATATTGCAAATTTCCAGGTGCTTTAAAAACCCATGGTGCAGATAAGCCAGGAGGAGTAATCTGGCAGGACAGATAGGACCAGCTGATAAAGTTCAAAAATGGCTGTCAATGGGAATGGCGTTTCTCAAAAAGGATCAGTATGATCGTGCGTATTACGCATTTAAAGAAGGTCTTCGTATTGATCCGGATAATTCAGAGCTCTGGTTTCAGACCGGAGTAGTTCTCACAAAACAAGATCGCCACCGGGATGCCATGAAAATGTTCAGGAATGCATTGAAATTTGATCCTGATAATCTGAATGCACAGCTCCGTTTAGGCATGTCCATGCATGAGGTTGGCATGTATAAAGAGGCCATTCCTGTTTTAACCCGTCTTGTTGAACGTGAATCTGAGAATGATCAGGTTTGGATGTACAGGGGTGCTTGTTTTCTTGCCCTGAACAAGTTCAGGGAAGCCCTGGCTGATCTTAATATGGCAGTTGACTGGGGAGCAGAGCAGGCTGAAGTCTGGGTTTTGAAAGGTTATTGCCACCTGCAGCTTGGATCGTTTTCAGATGCATTTGATGCTTATAATTTTGCAATTGAGATAAATCCTGATGACCCGGTTGCGTTTTTTGGTTTTGCCAATGTCCTTGTTCAACAGGATGAAAGAGAACAGGCAATTAAAGCCCTGAAAAATGCTGTAAAAATTGATAATGATTATACCGACGCCTGGAAGATGATCGCCGATCTTTTTGCAGATACAGGCGATATTTCCCAGGCTATGGCTGCATATGAACAGGTCCTGAAACTTGAACCTTGGGATCTTGATACACGTTACACTTACTCAATTTTAAAGGCAGAGTTATCTGAAGACAAGGATGCAGTTGTTGACATATTAAACCATATCATCAATGAAGGCCAGGAAACGGTCACATTTTATAATAATCATGGTCTGACCCTGATGCACCTGAAAAAATATGAGAGTGCACTCCAGGCATTTAACCGGGCTTTACAACTTGAAAAAGGCAATCCTTCTGTATGGCATAATCATGGTGCAGCCCTTTACAAGCTCAGATGGTATAAAGATGCAATAAAGTCCTTTCAGCAGTCTTTAAAATTTAATCCGAAAAACGTCAACTCCTGGGTTGGTATCGGAATGGTTGCTGTTGCACAGTATGAATTCAGCCGGGCTGCTGCTGCATATACCCATGCTACACAACTGAATCCACACAAGGTAAATATATGGATAATGCTTGGAGATACTCAGGTTGAGAGGGGACAATTTAAAGATGCAATTGCTGCATATGAAAAAGCCCTGGAGCTTGATCCTGAAAACCCTGCTGCCTGGAATCAGCGTGGAATTGTTCTCCGGCTTCTTGACAGTCATTCGTCTGCCCTTGAATCATTTGAACATGCAACAGAAACAAAGAATGCAAAACCGGAATCCTGGATTAATCATGCTATCACAAGTTTTGAACTTGGGGAGTATGACCAGTCAGTCCATTCTTTCGAGCTGGCCTGTAAATTCGGCCCGATAACTCCTGATAGCTGGCTTATTTACCTGAATGCCCTGGCTTATGAACATGAAAACCAGAAACTTATCAAGGCTGCGGAAAAGTTTATTGAATTGTTCAGGCTGGATGCTGAGGCACTCTTCCTGTTAGGTGTTGCTCATTATGAGTTAAAACAGTACGAAGCAGCCTTGTATCATTTCAAAGAGACGATAAAGCTGGAAAAAGATCATAGTGAAGCCTTTTTCTGGACTGGTCTGACACTTTTTGAATTATTCCGGTTTTCTGAGGCGATTACCTGTTTTGAGCAGGTTGAGGATAATCATCCTGATGATGATCAGGCCTGGTTTTATCATGGAAAGGCATTATTATCTTTAAATGAATTACAAAAGGCTGATTTCATCCTGAAACATTCTCTTCATATAAATGATCAGTCTGCTGATGCATGGTACCTGCTGGCAGAAGTTCAGTATACCAGAGAGGTGCATGCAGAAGCTCTTCAGTCTATTGGTAAAGCCCTTGATTTATCTTCTTCCAATAATGAAATCCTTAAACTGAAGGCAAAAATTCAGATTGCACTTGGATCTTACCGGGGTGCATGTCAGACATATGCTGTTATAAGCGAGCCTGATGCCAGCGATGATGAAGTTCTTACTGGATATTCCCAAGCCTTGTATCACACCGGACAATTCCGCGAAGCTAGTATACGTGTTGCCAGCCTGCTTGCTAAGAACGATAAAAATCCTGATCTCTGGAGGATGAAGGCAGAGATAGAGCAGGCACAGGGTCTGTTTGAAGAAGCTGCATCTGCCCTGACCGAAGCATGCAAACATGCTCCAAATGATAAAAAACTTTTAACGTTACAGGGCATTGTCCTTTACGAGGCAGAAAAATATCCGGAAGCAATATCGGTAATTGATAGTGTTTTAAAATTTGATCCACTTAACGGGGAATTGTGGAAGAGAAAAGGAGGGGCTCATTATGCCATGGAACAGTATGAATTGGCTTCTGAATCATATCTTAAGGCTGTAGAGTTTCTACAAGATGATCCTTATCTTATAAGAGGGCTTGGGGTGGCCTTGTATAAAACCGGAAGATGTGAATTAGCTCTTCCACGACTTGAACAGTATCTTGAGGTGGTTCCTGATGACCCGGATATCTGGGAGATGAAGGGAAATGTCCTTATCAACCAGGGAAAGTATGAATCTGCGAGTACTGCGTTTTCCCAGGCAATTCTCTTTCGACCGGATGATGGAGATTTACTCTACAGGTACGCATATAGTCTTGTAAAATCCGGAGAATTACTTGCTGCCATCCCCCTGCTGGATCAGGTAATCGATCAAAATAACGAGAATGTAAAAGCCTGGAAACTGAAAGCGGAGATTGAACAGGCTCTTGGAAGGGAAAATGAAGCTGTCCAGGCTGTGGAGGAGGCATTACGGCAGATACCAGATGATCCCGGCCTGATGATAAGCAAGGTTACTTCTCTTTACGAGGCTGGTTCGTATATGGAAGGACTTGATCTGGTCAGGGAGGTGATAGATAAATCCCCGGAGAGTTATGAGGCATGGTTATTGTATGCAGAACTGCTCTGGATGACTGCTGATCACAATGCTGCCGCTGATGCATATGACCGGATACTGGCACTTGATGATATTAATGCAAAAGCCTGGTTTTTAAAAGGTGATTCTTTGCAGAATGCTGGTCGTTTTGAAGAAGCTGCAATTGCCCATGAACGGGCTTTCTCATTGGGGGGCGATCCTTCCGTTGGTTTGATGCTCTCTAAAAAGATGCGATACCTCCAGCAAAAAAAGGAGTAACTTTATCAATTAATGTTGCCTGTAGTGTCTTGAGCTGATGAACATGAAGTTTTTGATGCAAAACCTGTTCATCGTACAAATCTCTTATATATTCAGCCGACTACCATTCTTACAGATTGAGTATAAGTTACGAGGAGTTAGGAACCAGATGAGGAAAAGGGATATTGTGAGGTTATGGGTACCGGGTATTCTGACCATTCTGCTTGTATGTGTTATCTTCCAACCGTGTTTTGGGGCCGGAATTCCGGTTCAACAGGTACAAAACCAGGTTGTCATATTTTCAGGATTAATTCCATATGGGGATGGAAATGTTTCAATAAGATCTGAAACAGGGGCACTATACCAGATACCGGCTATGACTCCAGTTGGCATCATACAAGCACTGGCTGGAACAGGGATGATTGAAAGTTATAATATCGGCGATGAGCTTGTTGACAAACGGGGAATTTTCACTCTTGACGGAATAAATTCATACCTGGTGTCCGGGCAGGAGGCTTGGTTTGTTCTTGTTAATGGTATCCAGCTTAGGGAATACCTTCTTCCATCAGTTGAGGGATTGAACACTTATCTGCTAAAGGATGGAGATGATGTTCTTTTTGCATATGGAGATCCAACCCTGCCGCCCAGTGCAGCAAAAGCCCTTGTATGGGTTCAGGTAGGAAATAAAAAAAGTTCTATGCAATTGTTTTCCCCATCAACAATGATGGGCCAGTATGTTCTGTCACAGGTACCGGTAACATCAGTACCTGTTCAGACTCCTGTTCCTGTTGCTTTGGCAGAGCCCACGAATGCTTCCACCCCTGTTCCTGTTGCTTTGGCTGAGCCCACTAATGCTTCCACCCCTGTTCCT
>JAQVIE010000315.1 GCA_028695895.1 Methanospirillum sp.
CGGTTATGAAAGCGATCATCTCATCGCTTTCCGAGCGGGATGAGACCGCTGATCTCTGTACTGATAGTAAAGGGAACCCTGAACCTGATTCTAATCTCCGGGATTATGAGAATGTCCCGCTCAAGGAGGATATTGATTCGTATATGGCCCGTGAGGTGATCCCTCATGTTCCTGATGCCTGGGTTGACCGGAGTAAGACGAAGATAGGGTATGAGATTAATTTCAACCGGTATTTCTACCAGTATACTCCTCCCCGGCCACTGGAAGAGATTGAGGCTGATCTTGAGAAGATAGAAGCCGAGATTCAGGTATTATTGAAAGAAGGAAAAAGATGAAGTCCTGTGCCGAGCTCTTTGAAGAACTGAATATACTGGATGAACATACCAGGATTGAGGCAAAAACAGGAAAAGAGGTGGGGAACTCCCTTATGGAAACAATCTGTGCATATGCAAATGAGCCTGGTCTTGGTGGGGGGTACATCCTTCTCGGAGTGAAAGAGTGTGATAATTCTTTAGAAGAACGATATTGCATCCATGGCGTGAAAGACCCGGATAAAGTTCTTCAGGAGATAGCAACGCAATGCACGAGTCGGTTTAATACTATCATTCGTCCATCCTGTTTTACAGAAAAGATCAATGGGAAAACAGTTATCGGTATTTTTGTTCCTGAATCCCCATCAGGTGACAAACCGGTTTATTTTAAGAAGGTTGGACTACCGACAGGGGCATATCGAAGAATTGGATCTACAGACCAACGATGTTCCAGCGAGGATATTGAGTTTCTATTTCAGGAGAGAAGATCTGAGCCATATGATCTGACCATCATTCCATATGGCACGATGGACGACATTGATCCTGATGCCCTTCAAGAGTATCGACGTCTTCGGAGTGATTCAGATCCAGAGGCTGAAGAACTCAGGCTGGATGATACCAACCTTTTACTCTCCCTACATTGTATTCGTGATGTGAATGAGGTAGCCAGGCCGACAGTTTCAGGTATCCTTCTTTTCGGGAAAAAGTCATCAATTCGACGCATATTTGCGATGAACAGACTTGATTATATCAGGGTAGAGGGTAGGGAATGGATTTCTGATCCGGATCATCCTTTTGAAACGATTGAGATGCAGGGTCCGATTATTAAACTGATATCGAGGGCTCTTGCAGCGGTTATGGATGATATTCCAACGCTCTTTTCTTTTACCAACGGAGATATTCAGAGACATGAAGAGCCCCGGATTCCTAAGCGAGTAATCCGTGAGGCTCTGGTCAATGCTCTTATGCATCGGAGTTACCGGCTCCACAGTCCTGTTCAGGTAATCAGGTATTCCAATCGTATTGAGATAAGAAATCCTGGTTATTCATTAAAACCCGTTGAAAAATTAGGTGAACCAGGTTCGGTTCCCCGCAACCCGACTATTGCTTCTATACTTCATGATACAAAACAAGCAGAAACAAAGGGAAGTGGTATTCGGGTTATGCGGGAATTTATGGCGAAAGCCAACCTCTCCGCTCCGACTTTTGATTCGCAGCGGGAGCAGGATCAGTTTGTGGCAACTTTCCTTCTTCACCATTTCCTGGATTGTGAAGATATTTCATGGCTTGAATTTTTTAAAGATGAAAGTTTGTCAGATGATGAAGCAAGAATACTCATTCATGCCCGGGAAGTGGGAGTTATAAATAATGCTGTCTGCAGAGAATATACCGGTCTTGATACACTGGGTGTTAGCAAGATACTCAAGAGACTCCGAAATATCGGTCTTTTGGAGCAGCATGCCCATGGCCAGGCTACATATTATACTCCCACAGAAAAATTGAAGAATCCAGAAACATATGATTCTTCTGGATTGCATGCAATTGAGAAGACTGTACCTGAATTTTCTCTTGCTGATTCATCTTATTTATCCCAGGTTCCAACAGAAATAAGAGATTCTGTAGAAAGTCTGGGTAAAAGAAACGCCCCTGCAGAAGTCCAAAAAGTGATTGAAGATTTATGTGACTTCCGTCCATTTACGCTAAATGAATTGGCTTTGATAATTAACCGAACTAAAAAGTATAGTTACGAAAATTATATCAAACCAATGATAATTGCCGGAAAACTTGAATTAACTATTCCCTCTATCCCTAACAGCCCTCATCAGGCTTATAAAAAAAGGAAAATTTAATGATTAAATTGTTGGGAGATAAATACCTTGAATAAATGCACAATAAAGATTTTCTTTAATTCCGATTGGGATATAACATTTTTTATTCAATGTATTCATAAATTGGAGACAGGATTGTGCTTATATACCAAGCTGACCAATAAATTAGAGGCCAGATTATCCTTATCTACCAAGCTCAATACCTTACCTACCAAGCTGGCCGATAAATCAGAGAACAGATTATCCTTATCTACCAAGCTCAATACCTTACCTACCAAGCTGACCGATAAATTAGAGACCAGATTATCCTTATCTACCAAGCTCAATACCTTACCTACCAACCTGACCGATAAATTAGAGCCCAAATTATCCTTATCTACCAAGCTCA
>JAQVIE010000316.1 GCA_028695895.1 Methanospirillum sp.
CGGGAGCAGGCAAAGTTATTCGGAAAGGAAAAACTTACGAATTGCCTGGGTTTTTTAGACTAAAATAATTCTATACCGTACCTGGTCCAATATAATCTCCTCAAATGATTAAGCCGACTGAGCGATCCTTCCTTCGTCTCCATCACATTGTTGCCTTATACATCGGTTCAGTCCTGGGATGTGGGATACTTATTCTTCCTGGTCTTTCTGCAGAAATTGCAGGGCCAGGCTCACTTTTATCCTGGATTTTCGTTATTATCCTTGCATTTCCCATGGCCCTGACAATGGGTCACTTATCAGCACGATTCCCAAATGACGGAGGTGTCTCTTACTTTGTTTCACTTGCATTTAATGAGAAGTTAGGAGCACTTATTGGCTGGTTTTTCCTGGTATCCGGGATAATCGGTGTCCCGATTCTTGCATTAACAGGGGCTGGATACATTGCTGCAGCATTTGGTCTTTCAGAATTAATCAGGATCCTAATAGCAGTATCCATCATATTGTTCGGAATTATGCTGAACTATATCGGCATACAGGTAAGCAGCCAGGTCCAGATTATTGTAGTACTTGGAACCATCAGCATTCTGATAGGTGCCTTTATTGGAAGTTACAGATCGGTGAACCCTGTACATTTTACCCCATTAATACCAAATGGATGGATGAGCATCGGGTATGCTGCAACCTTACTCTTCTGGAGTTATATCGGCTGGGAGGCCGTGACTCATATTGCAGAGGAATTTGAAGATCCAGGACGTGATGTTGTAAGGGGTACCATAATTGCATCAATAATCATAGGAAGTCTGTATCTTCTCACTTCATATGTTGTCGTTGGAACAGGAATGTACGGGCCTGGGATGTCTGACGTTTCCCTGGTATATCTTATAGAGCAGTCATTTGGACAGTTTGGAATGATCCTGACCGGAATAACGGGTTTATTTGTATGTCTGGCACCGTCGATCTCATATATCGGGGCTGCATCAAGACTTGGGTATTCCCTTGCAGTGAACGGATATGCACCATCATTGCTTGCACGATTGTCAGAGAGATATTATACTCACATTGGTGGCCTTGTCTTTTTGGCTGGTTGTTTTTCAATTATTTTTATCATCTACGGCACCGGACTGCTCTCCCTGGGATTTCTTATTCAACTTCCGAACTCAACTTTTATCCTGACATATATCGGTGGATGTGCTGCCGGGATGGTTTTGCTAAAAGATAACCGGATTGCATTATTTTTAAGTGCAATATCGCTGATATTAACATCATGCATCCTGCTTTTTGTATCATGGGCGATATTATTTCCTATAAGCATTATCATTATCTGGGGTATTTTCCTGATGAAAAAGCGAAAAAATGATGAAAATTTGTCTTAATTAACATGAAATTACATAAAACACAGAAACATCCGAACCGGAATGTACTAATACCATTCTGGTCAATTTACAATTGATGTTTGGAATGGAAAAGATGGCCAAACAATTTCTTACTTCACCAGAAGGCCAGAAGATGATCATGGATTTCATCTCATCACCAGATGGAATAAACATGATAAAAAACATGATTGGAACCCCGGAAGGAAAAAAAGCAGTCGGTTCAATTATTAAAACCGCTCTTCCCGCAATTGGTGTAGGCAGTGAAGAGATGGGAATGATTACCGGAATATTAAATAAATTCCTGTAGTCAGTAATTATCCGATCAAAATATTTTATATGGCAGTCTTCATGAGATGTCATCAGTATCGTCCGGGTCATATCTCTGTTTATCTGTTTAAATAAATCAAGGACATTTTTGGAGTTAACGGAATCAAGATTTGCACAAGATTCATCGGCAAATAATATCTTTGGTTTTTAAAATTTCACAGTCAATATAAGGAATGATACTGGATATTGTCTGGATATGATCCTCTCCTGATTTCTTATAACATGAGCAGGATATATCCATAAGAGCATGGAGTCAGCCATAGATGAGGGTCTGGAAATTACCGAACAAACACAGGGTACATCCTTTTTTACACGTCCGGCATTTCTTTCTTTTACAATTGGTGTCCCTTTCTGTTTATTCAAAATATTATTTGGAATTCAGTTTATCAGGGCAGCAGAGATACATTGCCAGCTGTGGTTTATTTATGCAGGATGGGTGCTGATAGCCTGGGCAGGAGTTGATATGATTATGAACCTGACAAGGGCAGGGTTCGATCTTATTGGATCTGGTAACAAGATTGAATTTTGTTCACTGGCTCAAATAGGTAAACTTCTTGGTGCATCACTTGTATTTCTTGCATTTGACACCCTGATTACTTTCATAATAATCTGTATGGCATTGTGGTCAGGCTGGATTGTATACCTGAACCGGGTGGAGGCAGTTTTGTGGTATGGTGCTACCACATTAAATCTTATAAGTCTGTCACTGGTCAGTTTATGGACCGAAATCAGGAGAAAATAAAAATTGTAATCATGATTTCAGTTTTAACTCATTAATCATGAAACAGTCCACGGTTTTTAAGCTCAAGGTAACATAG
>JAQVIE010000317.1 GCA_028695895.1 Methanospirillum sp.
TAAAAATCCAAATGTCTCTCCTTTTGCAACAGAAAAACTGATGCCCTGTAATGCAGTAAGATCTCCGAACCGTTTTACCAGATTTGTCACCTGAATGGCCGTCATGTTAAATCAAAATGTAAGTGTTTGACAGCCTGGAAGATGAAATATTCTGGACAGATCTTAGTTTTCATTCCTTCATCCACCCCATTCTGACATACCAGTCATACTCATGTGCGAAACGGTCTTTGTTATCTTTTACAAGCTGGCGGAAATAGTCCAGTCTGGCAGCCCGGATTACATCCTGCTCAGGATATTCAATTTCTCCACGGATTGACTTTACAAGTTTTTTACCAAGCACATATGCCTGTGCCATTGCAGGTTCCATTTTTGATGGATCCCGGCCGATTGCTACCCCGACACCTCCGACGATGGTAGCTCCAAGGGTTTGCAGGACATCATTCATGTATGCCACTACATCATCTTCACGGGTTCCTCCAGCAGTACAGACAGAACATCCGAATTTTTTATGGAACATCTGGCAATGGATTGCGTCTGCCATCCGGTCAAACATCGCCTTCATCGGAGCTGATACTGAGTTGATATAATTGGGAGATCCCAGAACTATTCCATCTGCATCCAGCATCTTCTCAAATAACTCGGGAAAATCATCAAAGAGTGTGCATTCCCCTTTTGCATAACAGGTTCCACAGGCAGTACAGTACTGAATGGTGTACTGGTAGAGATCCAGGCATTCTGTTTCAGCACCCTCTGACTCAGATCCCTTAAGAACAGATTCGACGAGTTTCAGGGTTTCACTCTCTTTACCCTTCGGACTTGCGTTAATTCCTAAAATTTTCATAATCTTTTCCAGATTAAGGATGTGACGTCCAATATGAAAAATCATCGGTTTTAAGTTAAAGATATTAGCCCGGAATTTTAATCTTAATTCCTGATTTGGATTAGGATAATTGATTAAGTTCGCAAGTGTCTGGTTTCAACATTCTATGTGGAAAGAGTGGAAGATCTGTTGGTTCGTATTTTACAAAATCTTCCACCTGACAAGAATAAATAATCCAAGAGCACTGGCCCCTACAGAACATAACATAACAATCAAAAATGCGAATGGATCATGTTGCAACGGAAGATCAACATTCATTCCGTAAATGCTTGCAATAAGTGTTGGCAATGCAATGATAATCGTGATGCTTGTCAGAAGTTTCATGACCACATTGACATTGTTATTAATAATAGAGGCAAATGCATCGCTCATTCCCACAATAATCGATTGGTAGATATTTGCCATTTCAAGAGCCTGCTTATTCTCAATTACAATCTCTTCATAAAGATCATGCTCTTCATCAGTCATATCAAGGATATTTGAATATGAGAGTTTCTCCACCATCAAAGAGTTAGACCTTAGTGATGTATTAAAAAAAACAAGACTCTTATGAAGACTTAACAGATCAAGCAGCTGTTCATTGGTAGTTGACCTGTAAAGGCTGATCTCAATCTGGTTGGACGTCCGGTTGATATCTTTAAGGTACCGTAAAAACCTTAGTGCAGTCCTGTAGCAGATCTGAAATGCAAACTTGGTCCTGTTTCTGGTATCGAAATTTCTGACCCATCCTGATAGGAACTCATCAAGAACATCCACCTCTGTAAGGGTAACAGTGATAATGACATTTCCGGTCAGAATAATACCAATCGGAAGAGTAATGTAAGGAATAACAGCTTCTTCCGGTTCACGCCTTGGTGACCTGATAAGGATAAGAACATTCCCTTCGTCAACTTCAAAACGTGCACGTTCATCAACGTCAAGGGGATCAGTGAAGAACTCGATCCAAACACCAAATTTTTCAATAAGCTGGGATATTTCCTTTTCAGTAGGATTAACCACTTTTATCCAGCATCCGTCCTCCCATGTATCTACCGGGATAAGACCGTCCTCTCTGGTAATATATGCTGAAATCATGAAACATCCCCACTCTGACAAATGTGATCAGTAATACTGACTGATTGTATAAATATGGATAGGGAGAGTTGAATATTCCCTGATCTTTTCACGACATCAATGCCAGGTGGCAGGGATATCAACTAACTGGTTGAACTGAAAACCTGCATATCCTCTTCAGCCTTTTAAAAATTTCCCTGTCTTTTACCTGTAACACATATCCGGTTATACAACCATGAGTACACATATGCAGGAATATCCTGTGAAACGAACACATATCAAGATTCTTCCAGAGAATTTTTTGGCAAAGATAACAGAATATTTTGATACAACGCCAGTTGAAAAAGATGGCTGGTATACCATCTCATTTGGCGCCCTTGAATCCATGCAGGTGAAACTTGGAGAAAACAAAAAAAGCATAATCATTTCAACTGTATCAAAAGAGGGAGTCGAAGATGAAGATCTCATCCTGGATACTAATAAAAGATTCAGAAGATACCTGGATGATGTAACCGGATATTCATCAAAGGAGCGGGTAAAAAAAGCTAAAAAGTGTGAGTAATCTTAGATCGGAAGAGCGTCGG
>JAQVIE010000318.1 GCA_028695895.1 Methanospirillum sp.
GAACTAACAAAAGACCGGTGTATTCTGCATGATGAGATCATCGAAGAGTTAATTCATCTTTTTTCCATATCTATTAATCAGGATCTGATTAATTCTCAGATAGAAGTGCTGATTAGTTCTCTGTATAGTGAAACACAGTTTTCCATTATTAAACCATAACCAGCTTTCACCTTTTTTCTAAATCATTTTTCATAAGAATTATTGATCTTGTTTTTCACCGGATCATTTTTTTATTTTTATACATTTTTGAATTTTTTTTTGTCTCACCTTATGTATAGCATCATAAGATTTAATATATAAATGCTTTCATTTGTGTTTTTTAATTAAATTTTAAAAAAAATATAAAAATGGACTAAATAAAAGGAGAGATGCAGGAAAGAATCTCCTGTTCAAACTCTTTTGCTATCGATTCATTTATCGATTCTACATATAATCTTACGAGAGGTTCAGTTCCAGACGGGCGGATAAGTGCCCAGACATCTTTCCTATCGATTCTAACCCCGTCTATTTCATTTAATGAATCATTTGCAAATTTTTCTCTGACAGCCTCCAGAATTTCAGTAGCCTTGTCAGTATGGAATTTGTGTTTCAGCATTACAGATGGAGGAAGAGCATCAACCAATGAAGACAGAGATTGTTTTTTTGTTGCTAAAAGTAGAACCATCATCACAGCAGTCATTCCTCCATCCCTGCAAAACTGATGATCAGGAAAGATGAGACCTCCGTTACCTTCACCTCCAAAGACAACCGGCTTTCCTTCTGCAAGAAGTGCACGCATCCTTCTGGCCACGTAAATGCTGCCAACTTCAGTATAATCCACGGTGCATCCGTATGGTGCGATAACTGTCTCAACCAGACGAGATGTGCTAACTGGAGTGACCAGGATTCCTTTTCTTTTTGAACAGAGATGTTCTGCAATAAGGGCAAATTCCTTATTTTCTTCAACAAACCGGCCATTGTCATCGATAAAGACTGCCCTGTCTGCATCTCCGTCATGGGCAACTCCGAATGCTGCCCTGGTGGATACCACCATATCTGCAAGCGGGGCAAGATTTTCAACAGACGGTTCTGGATCCCTGGCCGGAAAATTTCCATCCGGATATGCATTCAATGTAAATACCTTGCATCCAACAGACTGCAGGATTTCAGCAGTTGTTCTGTATGCTGCACCACAGCCGGGATCAATAACTACTGTGACACCTTCACCAATATTTTCAGGAATTTTTCTTACAACACCAGTTATATATTGCGTGACAAGATCCCCTTCAGGAATGACGACACCTACATCATTCCATTCTTTCAGAAAAAAATTATTGGAGAATACACGTTCTTCTATCTCAATGGATGCATCATCATCCATCTCAGTTCCATCTTTCTCAATAACCTTAACCCCATTATAAGCTCCAGGATTGTGTGAAGCGGTAATAACAACCCCGGCCTCATACTTATCCATGACAATATACTGAAGAGCAGGGGTTGGCAGGATACCACAATCAATAACATTACAACCTGTTGCCATAAGACCTGCTTTCATTGCATTAATTAATGCAGGCCCGGAGGTCCTGGTATCCATACCAACTGCGATGGTTCCAGGCCTCATTGAACCAACAGCCATACCAATCTTCATTACAAGCTCTGGAGTGATTAACTCTCCAACAATACCACGCACTCCATTTGTCCCAAATAACTGCTTTTTCTTTTCAGTCATGAGCATCTTCCTGTGTTTCCGACCGATCTGCGGATTCTTCTTCTGATTCTACTTCTAAACTCTTTTTTTTGCGTTTTTCTTGTTTTTCTTTCAGTTGATCTTCACGCATCTTCAAAAGACGTGATGATGCCAGAGCAACCTGACGCATTATCTCAGTAACCCTGTCTTCCACTTCAATCTCATCATCCACATCGATAGAAGTACTCTCTATCTCCATGAGAAAACGGGCAACCTCACTTACTTCAAATAATAAATCATCAAGTTCTTCCGGAGTATAAAACCCACACATTGCTCCATAAAGAAATGTGGCACCAGCCTTACTAACCTTTTTTTTAAAAGAGCTTCGTGCCTGGTTGACTGCCTGTGGTGTATATGTCCCTGTCATGAAAGGAACCAGTTCAGGAAGATTTTTTCCAATATATGTCATTTCAGCACCTGAAGAAGTCTGAAAATCGGCACATAACCGGGATATAGCCCATTCCCTTGCGGTGATAAATGTTCTCTTCCGGAGAAACTGGTTCACCTGGTGATATGATGCGCCATCAACCTTCCTGAACTTGTGATACTTTGTAGGATCCCGTGAACGGAATGGTGCTGCCATCAGAGTACGTTTAGATGTGCCTTGCAGATAAGACCATGTAAAGAGAACTGATGTAGTAACCAATTGATTTTTTAGGTAAGAGATACAATATGTGTAGGGGTTTTCCCAAAGCCCAGATAGTGTAGGGGCCTATCATGTCGGCCTGTCACGCCGACGACTCGGATTCGAATTCCGATCTGGGCGTATCTTTTCTTTAACATCTATT
>JAQVIE010000018.1 GCA_028695895.1 Methanospirillum sp.
CTTACGGCATTTTGTAAGTTTGCTCATGATACACCTGTGAATTGGGTTTTTCTACCTGTGACAAGTGACTGCTTATGCACTGGCGGGAAGAATGATTCCGGAGAAAGCCCTCTTTTAACGAGTTCTTTTCTGATTCCAGTTTCATAATCCCCGTTTTGTATCTCACCAGTCTCTCCAGATGATATGATCAGGTACCGGGAAACCAGTCTTTCAACTTCTTTTTTTGGAAATCCTATCAGGGGCCTGACATAGGAACATCCGTACCGGTCCCCCATACTGCGAATCTCGTCGTCTGTCAGGAGGGGAACCCGGTCACCAAATCTGGTTCCATCAGCAACAACTTCGTACTCGCCTGAAAGGCACCTGATTGCTTCACGATGAACCTGCTGGATTGCATTATTTGGGAATCCCTCCCTGATGATGAGATCAGCCATCTCACAGAGGAGTTCTTTTCTGAACTCACGGACATGATGGGGAAAACCGAGAGATTCTGCAGCTTTCCTGACCGCGCTGATGTTCGTATCCTGGCTTAAGAGAAAGGTATTCAGTTCGACCTCGTACCAGGTGGAAAGGAGAATAGCAGCAAGAGAGCTGTCTTTCCCACCTGAAAAGAGGACGGCCGCTTTCATCCCCTTCGCCTGATATTGAATTCCCGTTTCGCCGGGGTAACCTGCTGGAGGATTACCTTAAGCTGTTCATCAGTTATTTTGTTCTGGATTCTACCGTTCTGTGCGAGCATTACAAGTTGTTGCTCAACAGCTCTTGCAAAATCCTGCCTGGTTAGTTTGATGGTGTTGAGTCTTTCCCTGGCTTCCGGTTCAAGAATCTGCATGAGTGCCATCTGCATCTGCGCATCCTGCTGCTGCTGACGGTCAATCTCCTGCTGTTGAATTGCAGCATGTTGTTGCATCTCTGCTATTTTTCTCCGACGGATTTCTGCCAGTTCATCTTCGCCCATCTGATTCACCAATCCTGATTACTGGTTCTCTTTGCTGACGGTATAGGCGATTCCATCAAGAAATGAAGCGCCTGCAGGAGTAATGATCCGTCCATTCTTCTGTTTTGCAACAAATCCTGCTGCTTCAAGCTGTTGCAGTGATTTACGAAGGATGGAGCCACTTCCCTTAACCGATTTACCAGGCTTGGAACCACGGTTTTTCTTACCGCCATAGACTGAACGCATTCTTTCAACACCGACCGGTCCGTCAACATATACACGCCTGAGAACAGCCGCTGCACGGGTATACCACCACTCCGGATCTTCCGGTGGCATTTCACGGTGTGTACCTGTTTTTACAAATGGTGCCCATTCAGGCGCGGTTATTTCGGCTTTTTCTTTCAGTTCCATTGCCGCTTTTGCAATGAGTCTGTCGGCAGGAACATCATATACAGTAGTCATCGATAGTCCACACTCTCAATTACGGATCGTAGTCTCTACTTATTCGCATGTAGTGTTCATATATATTTCGAGGTCCGGATCATCGGAATAATTGGGGATCTCCAAGAATCATCGTCCTTCCACGAACCTGAAGGAGTTTTGTCCTGCTTTGTGTTGCAATGGATTCAGGTTCAATTTCAACGCTGGAAAGCCACTTGATCTTGATTACTTTCCTGACCTTTATCTGACTTTTAATCTCGTCCAGGATGGTATCGGTCATTCCCTGTTTACCAACCCATATAGTGGGTTTCAGGTCATGAAATCCCGGATTAGTTCTTTTCTTTTCCATTGGATTTTTTACTCCTGCCAGTAGGTATTCTTCGATGTGAGCCACAGTTAAGGCAGGTGATGATAACCCTCCCGCGATATATTCTCACTCTTCCGGTTACACCGGAAACCAGGAATGAATTGCACTTTCTGCAATATTTTCCTTTAAGCCTGGGAGGGATTTTCACTCTCTCTTTCATGGCTATCAGCCTGGCACTTCTGACGCAGTGGTGACTGTATTCCTGGTTCCATGAAAAGAAATCTTCTGCCTTGGAAAAGAGGATGGAGATCCGTTCCATGGCAATAAGTTTCCTGTCAGAACGTGTCCCTTTCCTGCTCATGTTCTGGGAAGAAGAAATACCCTGCGCCCTTTGATCAGCAGTTTTTTTTCGAAAAAGAGCTTGATAGCTTCTGGAAATACCTGGTGCTCTTCGATAAGAATCCGTTCAGAAAGACTTTCTTCATCATCATCGTCAAGAACCTGAACGGTCCGCTGCATAATAACCGGTCCTGCATCCATGTCATGGGTGACAAAGTGCACGGTGCATCCTGCAACTTTTGTTCCATACATCAGAGCCTGCCTCTGGGCATGAAGACCCTGGAATGCAGGAAGCAGGGACGGATGAATGTTCATCATCTTTCCCTTATATAAATCGACAATCCTCTCTCCCAAAAGCCGCATGTACCCGGCCAGCACAACAAGGTCAGGGTTATACCGCGCAAGTGTTGCCAGGAGGGCATTCTCATACATGTTTTTATCAGGAAAAGTTCTGTATGAAACAACCTCAGCAGGTATTCCTGCATCTTTGGCCCGCAAAATGGCATAGGCATCCGGGTTGTCGGTTATCAGACTGGTGCAGACAGCGTTAATGTATCCGTCACTCACCCGATCAATGATCGCCTGAAAATTCGATCCTCTCCCTGATGCCAGGACAACAAAAGTTCCTTTGTTCATCCTGTTTTCTCCTGACTGTCAGGAGTATCTGAAGGCTTTATCCTGATAAGTTTCAAACGGTTGATCCTTTTTCCGGTCATTTGCATAACCACCAGCCGGACACCTTCTTCGGTAAGTTCACATACATCCCCAATCCTTGGAATGTTTCCAAGACGTTCAATGAATAGTCCTGCAACAGTCTCATATGTCTCGTTTTCCGGCAGATGAAGGTCAAGTTCCTTATTGAGATCTTCCACCCACATTCGTGCATCAACCGAGTAGACATCCTCTGCCACCCTGACCAGTTCATGTTCTTCAGTATCAAACTCATCAAGGATATCCCCTACAATCTCTTCCAGGATATCCTCTACAGTAATGATCCCGACAAAACTTCCGTACTCATCCAGTACGATGCCCATATGTGTCTTTTTTACCCTTAATTCCCTGAGAAGATCGTCGATATTCTTTGTTTCAGGAACAAAGAGCGGTTCAGAAAGGAGCTTGACAATGGGCACTGATTTGTCCGTTTCAAGTGCGGAAAAGATAGCATCCTTGACATTTAGCACTCCCCGAATCGTATCGATATTCTCATGCCAGACTGGAAGACGAGAGACCCCTGTTTTTTTAAAGATCTCCAGTGCCTCATCTGAGCTTGAAGTATCCTCAAGCATGACAACATCAATCCTTGGTGTCATCACTTCGCGCACACGGGTGTCAGAAAATTCAAAGACAGAATGAAGCATCTCCTGTTCATCCTTCTCTATTGTTCCTTCTTCCTGGCCGACATCAATCCATTCCTTGATCTCCTCTTCAGTGATCATGTGATGTGCAAAAGTCCCTGTCCCTGTCAACTTCCCTGCCAGCTTGTTAAAAATAAAAATCACCGGTGAAAGTAATTGAGATAAGAAAAAGATGACAGGAGATACCTTTAATGCCAGTCCGGTGGGATTTCTGGACGCATACATCTTAGGTCCAATCTCTCCAAACACAAGCAGCAACAGAACAACGACTATTGTGGCTATCGACACAGCAAGTCCGGTTTCTCCAAGAAGTCCGATTGCCACCGCTGTTGCTATTGATGCGGCAAGAATGTTGACAATATTATTTCCGATAAGAATTGTTATCAAAAAGCGGTCAGGGTTTTTTTTCAGGAGATCAAGGGCTTCTGATCCACGCTCATTATCGTTAACAAGTGTTCTTACCTTGGCCCTGGTAATAGAGAACAATGCAACCTCTGACCCGGAGAAAAAACCGGACAGAATGAGGCAAAATATGAAAATGGTTATGTATAGGTAATATTCTATCATTCAGCGATCACGCCGGAATACGGCATAGACAACGAGATATAAAGGTATCAGGATACCCTGGTACCCAAAGTCTCACTGTTCCTAAATGATATTGTAAGCAGAGAGAAAAAGTTACCCCTGGTATGAATAGTAAACAAACCTGGCACAACATCATCTGAACTGATAAGATGATCTGGCAGATAATCAGTTACTGCCTTTTTCTTTTCAGAATGCATCTTTTACCCAGTTGATTTCACTTTTCATGAAATTTGTTTTTTCATGGTAGGATAATTCTTTCTGCAGTACCAGATCATTTATCTCAAGGGTTATCTGCCCGTCATATTTTGTATCTGCAAGTTCTGTAAGGAAAGGCAATACCTTCCTGTCTTCACTGGCCGGACCATGCATAAACCCGTTTCTTCCACCTGACAGGTGGATGTTTACTATTCTTTCCTTCCCGTGTTCCAGAAAAGAAGAGACAATATCTGCCCCGCTTCCTGATGCATGAGCAAAGTCAAAGGTAAAATAAAGCCAGGATCGTTCTTCAAGAATCTTCATGACTTCCTCCGGGGTAGTCAGCAAGGCATTTACTGCAGGTTCCATATTTTCAATCGCAACTTTAACCCTGACCTCTTCTGCAGTTTTCTCAATACTGTCAAGCATATGTCCAAGTCTTTGGTAATCAGTAATTGTTGGCGGACGTTTTGCAGTTCTCCGTCCCGGGTGAATTGTACAGACAGATGCTCCAAGGCTATCTGCAATCTTTATCGATCGTTCAATCCACCTGATCGATATTTCTCTTACATCCGGGTTGATTGAGCAGGGATTTAGATCCAGAACAGGCGCATGAACTGAAAGAGGAGCTTTTGTCGGATATTGTGCCACCAGTTTCTTCAGAACATCTATGTGAAGGCCTTTTAACCAGAAATCAGGGGTTTCAAGCCAGAATTCCATAGAGTCTGCCCCGGATATACCGGGAACTCTAAAAATATCTTCAAGTGTGGCATCATGAAAGAACATACTTGAGAACGAAATATTCATTGCCAGACATTATCTATCCGGATGAAGATAATCAATCAGGTGATCATGGACCAGGCAACACTTGACAAGTGGAACAAAAAGGACGGTCCGGTAACACTCCGGGTCTCTGAAGTTTCCAGTATGATTACCAGCCTTTTTGAGGATACTGCCCTGCAAAACATCTGGATAACCGGGGAGATTACCAACTTTAAAAAACACAGCTCCGGTCACCTGTACTTCTCTCTTTCAGAACAGGTAAATGGGAAGGAATCTCTCATTTCATGCTCAATATGGAGAAATGCTGCCAGGTACCTGGATTTTACACCTGATGACGGAATGGAGGTCAGGGCCTATGGTTCTGTCTCACATTATGAGCCTGGTGGCAGGTATTCTTTCCAGGTAACACAGATGCGCCCATCAGGTGCTGGTGAGCGTGCACTCATGATAGAGGGGTGGAGACGTGAGATGGCTGCAAAAGGATGGTTCAGTCCTGAACGCAAGCGCACTCCGCCCAGGTACCCGGTCAGGATAGGGGTGGTCACCTCTTCGACCGGCGCAGTTATTCATGACATCAAAAAAGTCGTATCAGGGCGTTTTTCAGCAGAGATAATTCTATCACCTGCAATGGTGCAGGGGATACAGGCGCATGAGGATATTGCACGGGCGATTGTCAGGGTGCAGAACCTGGTTGATGTTCTCATCGTTGGCCGGGGAGGCGGGAGTTACGAAGATCTCTTTGCATTTAACCACCCTCTCGTGGTTGAAGCCATTGTAAACTGCCCGGTTCCTGTAATTTCAGCAATCGGACATGAAGTAGACATCACCCTGGCTGACCTTGCTGCTGACATCAGCGCTTCAACCCCTTCCCATGCTGCAGAGCAGTGTGTACCTGACCGGAAAAGTGAGCTTGATGCTCTCATGCATATCAGAAAGAACATGTTCCAACAGCTTGTAAACCGAATTGAATCAGCCGAGGAAGATATTAATTCTATTCGTGAACGTCTTTCTGCACCCAGGTTATTACGTGAAGTCAGGGTCAGACAGGAAGGCCTGGCAGATATGACTGACCGCCTGACAAGGGGAGCACTGAGCTTAAAAGACAAAGCGCATTCAAGACTTTCCGAGCTTCATGGCCGCATTGAAGGAAAAAATCCCATGATATTTATCAGGCGTGAACTGCCTGGGCAGAGAGCATTTCTCGGGGAGATTAAGGGACGGCTATCCTGTGCTGTTATGGTAAGTCTTCGGGAGAAACAAAGTGAGATCGATTCATTATCTGCCACTCTCAAAGCCAGAGGGCCTGAAGCTCTCTTTAAAGCCGGTTACTGCATGGTCTTATCATCTGGAAATATTGTAAGATCATGCACAGGGCTTGCCCCTGGCAAGACAGTTACCCTCCTGTTCATGGATGGGGCAGCAGATGCAACGATAACAAAGGTGAACCATGACAAAAAAATATGAAGAACTGATAGGCGATCTAAAAGAGATAATAAAAAAAATGGAAGAGAGCACTACCAGCCTTGATGAGATGATAAATCTTTATGAACAGGGAATGGTCCTTGTAAAGCAATGCGAAGACAGGCTGGCTGAGGCCGAGGTGAAAATTACCGAGCTTGGGAGGGAATCATGACGAAGATTAGCTTAGTTCTTCTCTTATTGTTATTCACCGGTTTTATCCTCTGTGCCGGGTGCAGCAGCTATGCAACCCCTGAGCTTACCATTGTTCCAACCATAACACAGGTAAATGCAATACCTGAGACTAATACCATAACCTATGATGTGAACCTCATGATCGAGAACACAGGGTCCAATAATGCATACAATGTAGAAGTAATGGCCCTTGTCAGCACCCCGAAGGATCTCCCTGAGTACAGGTTTACTCACGAGAATATCCAGGTCGGAACAGTGGAAAAGCGTACTTCGACATCGGTAAAAAGGCAGTTGTCCCTGGAGATGACACCTGATAACTACCAGAAATTAACGTCAGGAGCAAGGCAGGCTGAGGTGGAAGCCAAAGTAATAAAAATCAGCTCAAATGTCATGGGATGAATTATTCCCGGATTTCACAATATATTTATAAGAATAATGGAAATTATTCATCGTGGCTGCCGGAACAGAACACTGGTATTGGTTGAATTACTTTTTGTATTTTTAAATCCATAAAAAAAGAACTTTGTTGTCATAAACAGACCCTGTTTATCTCTTTTCTGAAGCGAAAAATGTCAGTGTATTACTGGTTGATCCAAGAAATTTATCATTACCTTCAAACACTGCCCTTACCGGGACACCACCGCTTTCCCATGTACTGATAGTTGCAGAAAAACGCCCGTCACCATCGGTTGAAGTGGTGAGCAGCGGAAGAAAGTCTGTTCCATAATCCGGGACTTCTATTGTGATGCTGACTCCTGGCACCCCCTTTCCTGAACTGTCAACAAGCCTTCCGGTCAGTCCCACGTCTGTTCCAACGATTGGACGCAGATTGTTAGCAGAAAGAGTCATACTGGTAATTGACGGAAGGTCAGATACAGTTGCTGTTGCCTGTGTTGAGACAGCAGCCTGTTCCTGTACCCCCTGAGCCGGAGCAGATGACTCTGCAGGGACATAGCCGGAAAGTCCTTCGGTCTGGACAATCTCTGATTTTGCCATTGCACCGCTTACTTTTGCAACTGCCTGGAAATATGGAACCTTCTCAAGTTCAACAGGAACTGCCCATACAAAGACACCATTCTCCTGTGCCCTGGTAGTTACAATATCATGAAAATCATCATCAACTTTCATCTTGCCGGTGATGGTAACCTCTGCATTGTAATTCCTGCCCCCGACATATCCTGCAAGAATTGCAGGCTGCCCTGCTTCTGATCCAGACGGATAGTAGGCCAGTTTCACCCATGTGTCACTGGATAATTTTGGAAGCGGTCCTAAGGTAGGTTTTGGTGTCCAGTCAACCTCAACGATTGGGAAAAGACCTGTGCCGGCGACTGATGCAAGTTCAACATCCCATCCCTGGTAAGGATTCCAGTAATGTGTCTCTGGAAAAGCTGCACCTGCCATTGGAAGCATACAAAGAACAAGCCCTGCCATGAGAAGACCATGAAGAAAAACCCTGCATTTTGCAGTCAGTCTTAAACTCACCATATGGTTCATATGATAAATTGTGACATACAAAAAGAAAGAGTTGCTGAAATCTATCTTCCCAGTGTGCTGTGAGCGCGGGCAAGGTGCTGTGCTGCCAGTGCGCCAAGAAGGGACAATTCCCCGGCAAGAACCCCGGAGGCTACAATCTCCGCAAACTTTCTGGCATTTGAACCTGGCGGATCACCACTCCCGAATACCCCAAGCATCCTAAGACATTCTGCCTGGGTTTCAACACTGGTTCCTCCCCCGATTGTCCCAACCGGAAGAGCCGGCAGGGTGACTGAAACATAGACACCGTCAGGAGCAGGATCAACGGTGGTCAGACAAAGAGATCCCTCTACTACATGGGCAGGATCCTGCCCGCATGCAATAAACATCGCCGCAACAATATTTGCTGCATGTGCATTGAATCCAAATGAACCGGCACGTGCCGAACCAACCAGGTTCTTTCTGGTATTCACCTCAAGCAGGGATGATGCATCGGTCTTCAGCACCTTGCTTATGAGATCCTGGGAGAGCAATACTCCTGCACTCACGGTCTTTCCTCTTCCCATGACGACGTTTACCGCCGCCGGCTTTTTATCTGTGCACCAGTTCCCTGAAAGGGCGATAAGACGTGCCCCGGTCTCCTGGCAGATAAGGTCTGCTGCTTTTGCTGATGCAATGGTAACCATATTCATGCCCATTGCATCGCCGGTAAAGAAGGAAAACCTGACAAATACGGATGTTCCGGCGGTGGTCATCTCAATCCCGGTAAGTTTACCAAACCTGGTGGTTGATTCGGCCTCTCTCCTGATCTCTGCTTCGTGAGAGTGTACCCAGTCGCAGACTACCTTTGCATGGACTATATTATCCGCAGCAAATACCGGGGCACGGGTCATACCATCCTTTAATATTCTTACATCAGCCCCCCCTGCCGCAGTAATAAGGCTGCATCCCCGGTTTACCGAGGCAACCAATGCCCCTTCGGTTGTTGCAAGCGGGAGGTACATCGTCCCGTCTGCATACTCCCCCTTTATTCTGATGGGGCCGGCAACTCCGAGCGGTACCTGGATAGTTCCTATCATATTCTCGCAATTCTTCTTTACCACCGTTTCAAGGGATATGGAACTGTCACCAATCCAGTTGAGCGGAACTCCCGTCACCTCTTCAATATATTTCCGACGGATGGCAACCGCATCATCCGGGGCAAGTTCTTTCTCAAGCGCATATAATTTTAGTGTTCCATCCCGCAGTCTGCGGAGGTAATCATCCATGCATACCTGTTATACCGGCCCCGCCATAACACATGAGGGATGCAGACAAAACGCTGGTGCCTGCAGGTGCACCGGTCAGAGGGAGAAAAGACAAGAAAAAGGCTTCTTGAGGAGGGGTTGCTTGACCGCCTGTGTAGGATACGGCCTGAAGGAGATTTTCTTTTTATCCCGGTTGTCAGAAATATTGAAGGAGCAGTTTGCCACGAATGCACCTGTGCTCCGGAGAAAAAAGAGCTGCCACGGTTTGAACAGGTGGGAGGAATAGCCATCATGCAGGAAGATGATCTGTCTGGTGCAGCAGCAATCCTTGCTTCAAAAAAAACCTACCACACCGTTCTGTTTGCAGAGAGTGCGGTCGAGGGGCCGTTCCGGACAAAAAAGTTCAAAGTCCTTACCGGGAGAGACACCACGGCAACTGAATATATTGAATATGGCCATCATTTTTCCATTGATCTCGCTCATGCGTACTTCTCAGCACGACTTTCAGGTGAACGCCAGCGCATTCTCTCACTCATGCAAAAAGGAGAACGGGTCACTGACATGTTTGCCGGTGTGGGGCCTTTTGCGATTACCCTTGCAGAAAAAGCCTCGGTTGTGTATGCCGGTGATATAAACCCAGAAGCAGTCATTCTAATGGTCAGGAATATTACACGAAATCATCTGACCAATGTCGTTCCCAGCCTTTCAGATGCTATCAATCTCCCTGATATCATTCCGCACCCTGCAGACCGGGTTATCATGAACCTGCCTTTACATTCCCTGCCTTTTCTTGAGGCAGCGTTCAGGATGGTCAGGCCAGGCGGAATAATCCACCTGTATGCACTTGTAAGCCATGAAGATGAATATGTGGATACACTTCGGGCATTCAGGGTGGAAAAAGTGGAAAGCAGGTATGTCAGGTCTTATTCCCCTGACCGGTTTCACGTGGTATATGACATTGTCCGCGGGTGATGGAGATTATCTGACTACCTGATGATTCTGGTGATAGGGATTGTCATACAGAAATGGCATTCCATTGGTATCCCTAAAAAAACTGCCTTCAGAAGAGTTGTGTCAGCTTCATGGCTCAGGTTATTGTAATATTCCTCAACAGAATCATTTTTTGAGTACTGACTGGTTTTATTGAGAGTGAAAATCAACTGGCTTTCATTCACCGGACTTGCAGCAGAAAAATTAAAGACCATGATTGAGGTGTTATCCTTTTTATCTTCCCAGTCTGCCATAGCTAAACAAGTCAGACCAGACAGGATAAAGATGGTATAGAGGATGAAAACC
>JAQVIE010000319.1 GCA_028695895.1 Methanospirillum sp.
ATCTCCATTGAATGACCGTCGATAACAGGTACCCGGTTACAACTGGCACTGACCGAGAATGGAGCATTCACAACCTCGCTCCCGTCAAACTTCCCCATTATCTTCAGAGTCTCACGCTCTATTTTTTCTTCTTCTCCCCCAATGTAAGGGACCACATTATCAAAGATTGACATTCCAGGTATGCCTTCAAACCCGGCTCCGGAAATCGCCTGCATTGTGGCGACCCTGATATCAGTAAAACGGAAATTCCGGACAGGTGCCAGGGAGACAGTGAACACAATGGTCGAACAGTTTGGATTTGTAACGATGAAACCATCAGTTCCTGCATCGCGCTGTAATTCTATCATTCGAAGATGATCTGCATTCACTTCAGGTACAACAAGAGGAATATCCGGCTCCATCCTATGAAAACCAGCATTACTACAGACACCAATGCCAGCTTTCGCACATTCAGTTTCAATTTTCCCCGCAAGATCAGCGGGAAGCGCTGAAAACACGATGTCTACATTTTTAAGATTGTCAATCCGGGTGTCAGCAACTGTAATATCCCCAACAGTTTCCGGAAGCGGTAGATCAAGTCGCCAGTTAACTGCATCACGATACTTTTTCCCTGCGCTCCGCTCAGAGGCGGTCAGAACCGTAAGTTCAAAATACGGGTGATCAGCCAGGAGCTGGACAAAACGCTGGCCCACAGCGCCGGTTGCGCCAAGGACTCCAACACTAACCATACCTCGTATATATATCAGAACCAGTAAATATAGTGCTCTATATTGGATTTTCGAAAGATTGAAGTGAATCAAACAATTTTTAAAGGTATGTTTACGAAATACACTTCAGTGCTTTAACCAGTCTTTAAAAAAACGGAACCCCGAAGTTTTGTTTAATAAAAATTTATGTTTATTCCATGGTGATTGCTTCTGCAGGACATACATCCACACATGAGCCACAATCAACGCAGAGGTCATTGTTTACAACCGCCTTGTCATTTTCCATGTTAATAGCAGCAGCCGGACACTCATCAACACAGGTTTCACACCCGGTACATTTTTCTTTATCAATAATTATGGTCATTGATATCTCCTCAAAAACTTAAGTGAAATACTTAAAAATAGATTTCGAAGTAGTCATGAAAGGTTTAAAACGTCCTTCATTCCATAAATTCCAGGTTTTTTTCCGAATATCCAGCGTGTTGCCCTGACAGCGCCCTCTGCAAATACTGATCTATCATATGCCCGGTGGGACAGGGTGACGGTCTCATAATTGCCTGCAAACATGACTGCATGGTCTCCAACGATGTCTCCTCCACGAATGACATGAACTCCAATCTCTGAGCTGCGTTCAGTCATCCCTTCCCGGCCGAACACTTCCTCACGAGGACCTATCTCTTCCTGAAGAATCTGAAGAATGGTCCTTGCGGTTCCACTTGGCGCATCTTTTTTGTACCGGTGATGTGCTTCGGTCACTTCAATATCATAATCAGAGAACTTTTTTGCAGCATCCCTGATAAGAGTCCAGAAAATATTCATTCCTATGGAGTAATTGGTTGATATCACCGCGGGAACTTCTCCCTGTGCAATAGCATCATCAATTCCCTTACGCTGCTCCTGGTTTAAACCGGTTGTTCCAAGAATGATGGCGCATCCAGTACGGGCTGCAACAGGAACATTTTGTGCCGCAGCCTGTGCGATAGTAAAATCGATTACCACATCAGGTTTAACAGATGAGAGAAATCCAGGTAACTCATCAGATGTGACAACAGGGACATCAAAGAATGTTCCTTTTTTTATATCAACACCGCCGACAAGCTGCATATCCGTTTCTTTGGATATTATGCTACCAATGGTGGTTCCCATACGTCCAAATGCTCCACAAATAACGACCTTAATCATACCTGGATAAGACCTCTTTTAATTTTATCGTTGTCTCTTCTGATGCCTCGTCAAGGGGCAGACGAAGCGGTCCAGAAGCCATACCCCGTAATTCAGCAGCTTTTTTTACAGGAATCGGATTTGATTCAATAAACATGGCACGAAACAGAGATGAGTACATGAAATGGATATCTCTTGCTGATTCATAATCTCCCTTCTTTATTGATTCATAAATCTCAATTAAAGGGCGTGGATAGATATTTGCAGCAACTGAAATGACACCTTGGCCACCAAGCGAGAGGATAGGTAAGGTCAGGTTATCATCACCAGAAATGACAGAAAAATCTTCGTCCCTGGTCATTTCAATAATTGTTGATATCTGGCTTATATCACCGGATGCTTCTTTTACACCCACGATACTGGGATGTTTTGCAAGTTCTGCAACGATGTCAGGGGCAATATTCTGCCCGGTTCTCCCAGGAACATTATATAAAACAACCGGAATATTAAGATCTGCAATGGCAGTATAATGCTTAATCAGGCCTGAACGGTTTGGCTTATTGTAATACGGACTGATTACCAGAACTCCATCTGCTCCGGCATCTTTAGCTGCCCGGGTAAATCTCAATGCTTC
>JAQVIE010000019.1 GCA_028695895.1 Methanospirillum sp.
CTGAACGGACGGTTGAAAAACACGATTTAATCCCTGAATTTTCCTTGTCATTGATGTGATACAATTGTCACCCACAAATGATTTTCAGATACCATATTATTATATGAAACCAACAACAGTGTATGAATCGATATCCCATCATTGTTCTTGTTCTTTTTGCAGCGATTCTTATTACCGGCTGCGTCCAGCAGAGTCCGTCTATAAACAATGAAATAACAGACACAGAGGTTATCGTTACCACTCCTGTACCGGTTGTGGAAGATGAACCAGATATTCAACTTGAAGAACCTGTACAGGTCAGTGAACCAGATACCCCGGTTCCTGTCATGACACCCATGGAAGAGAAAACTGTGCCAACACCTGTTTCTGATCCAAACCTGGCATTTCGCGATCTTGTGCATGGCAAACTGGACCTGATTCAGGAAGGAAAAGAAGCTGTCCTAAGTGCATGGGAAGCTGAAGATCCTGTTCTTACAGCCTCACTGGTAGAAGACCTACATCACCTTATCAGAAACAACAATGATGCCAGCACATTTCCAAAGAAGATGGATTATGTCAGGGTAAATTATTATGACTTCATCGACCGTATGATCCAGTTTACTGATAATTTCGGGCAGGCTGCATCATTGATGGAGAAAGGGGAGGAAAGTAGTGCCAATTCATATGTAGCGGCTGGTATCATGGCAGGAGACAGGGCTGATATCTCTGATAAACGTATAAGGGTATTTCTAAGGGATCACCCGGTTCTCCTGTAACTTTTTTTCGGAAAAGATGCAGTCATCTTTGGCATCCTCATGAATGTCTGTTCTTATTCTGCGGGATTTTTCATTATGATGATTTTATAAACCGGTTGCCATCATTGTGACAAACAGTTAAAACCTGGAAAATATCCATACAAAAATAATCCGGCTTTGTCCGGAGATGGATGAAAATAATCATTACTATTCATGGATAACGTTGAATACATGTCTGGATGGTCATTTTTCTTCAGGACGGCAGTCATGATAAGTCTGTTATCTGCACTTTTCACTTCCTGTATTGCTTTTGGATCCTGGGAGGGATCAGAAGGAATTTTGATAAAAAGCGATGAAACGGATTGGGTCAGATATGATGATTATATCAGGACTATCGATGTCTTTTCCCTCCTTGACAATAAGGGAAACCTATCTCTTTCATCTGATATGTCAATGCAGGTAATTACAATAGAAGAAGGGGGCGCCCTGTCTCCTGATATCATTCTTCCAGTTCCTGAGATCATCTATGTTACCAGTGGCACAATCCGGATTACAGTCAATGATGAAGAATTTCTTGCAAAGAGCGGGGACGCAGTATATATCCCTTCACAAACCACCCGCAAGTTTGAAACCGGAGCAAATGAGACAGTTCAGTTTTTTTCGGTGATTGAACAAATATCTGTTCAGAATGATGAAGAATCACCTGACAAGGTTGCAACAAAAAGACAGGAGAACTCAGAGGATATAGTCCGTGTAATCTCTGCAGATATGGTAACTCCCCTGGAACCTGGTAAAAAAGATCTGAATCAGTCGTTTTATTTTTCAAGACTTATTCACCCACTACAAGGACCATATAATACAGGTTTTGATCTTGGAACAGTCAGAATTTCAAAGGATTTTAACATCCCTGATCATTATGTTGAGGAAAGATATCAGCTGATAACAGTTCTGTCTGGCTCAGGATACATATCTGTTGGGTGCAATGAATACCCTGTGGACAGAAATGACATTATCTATGTAGCGCCAGGGGCAGTAATGAGTTTAGTTGCATCAGAAGACATGCATCTTTTATTCCTGACAAATCCATATTACCAGGAAAAGTTTGACAGGGCAATTCCTTATGCCTGTGATTACTTATATTAATTTTTTACAGGCAGTATGTTGAACCATGCCGCCCATTATAATATGATGGTTAAAAGCTCAGTGTTTCTGGTACTGCTGGTTCTTTTCCTGGCTCTTTCTGTGCCAGGACTTGCACTGGAGACATCTCCTGAAGATAATGCAACAGAGAACCAGTCTGTTTCAACTCTTCCCTTAATATCAGAGCCGGATTACCGGGTACAATCTGTTAAAATTCCGATCTATGAAAGCACGGCGAATAAAGGAGATATACTCCATCCATCCCTCATAGTGAAGAATACAGGTTATAATGACACAACAAAAAGCCATATAAAAGTAAGTGCATACCTGGGCAACTATCCTCTCCTTCCTGTAACAAGCACATTTCCAGCCCTCATGGCCGGGCAGGAAAGACAGGTTTCCCTGGCATATAAAATTCCAGGCACCATTGGCTACGGAGGATATGTCCTTTCAGTCATAGTTGATCCTGCCAACCTTACCCATGATACCAATACCAGTAATAATATGAAAAAGGCAGGGGGGATTGTCACCATTAACTCTCCTGACGATGATTCTTTTATCGGTTGTGAAGCCTGCTGGGCAGGATACCGGTAATTCTAATCTTTATGGTGATGCTTGATATACTCTGGAGTCAATTATTGTATAGCAGACGTTTGAGCAATTCTGAAATAGTTCCTGATCATCCTTCAGTCTGAAGTGTTTTGTGTCATGCTATTCTCGGTTATTTCTCTGACAGGGTGGATCTCAGGATCTGTGCCTGTCAATTACACGGATGCAAAAGATGAGTGATAGATAATGGAAGGAAAGAGATTGTACGTTGGGAACCTCCCCTACTCCACCAATGAAACCCAGATCAGAGAACTATTTGCTCCGTTCGGCACTATTGACAACGTTAAACTTATCGAACAGAAAGGCTTTGGTTTTGTTGAGATGAGTACCTCTGAAGAGGCACAGAGTGCAATGGATGCCCTTAACCAGACTGAATTTGGTGGAAGAACACTTCGGATCGATGAAGCCCGCCCAATGCAGCCACGCCGTGAATTTGGTGGAGGCGGTTCATTTGGCGGAAACCGCGGATATGGTGGCGGTGGCGGCGGCTTTGGTGGCAACCGCAGAAGATTCTGATTTTTTCCTTTTTTTAGTGCCAGACCTACCAGGGTACTGCGTGTAATTGCGGATATTTTTGTGAAAGCTCTTCCAGTTTTAACCGCTTCTCGGCAAGGATCTGATCCACCTGATTATGCAGATCTTCTTTACATTCTTCTTCAGTCCGGTTAATATCAGGAAGAAATACAAGAGAAGCTTCTGACCTGAGATCAGAGATAACCCGGACCTGCCTTAAAAGATCAAACCAAAGGGCAATATCCTCCTTTGAAATGGATTCAGCAACAAATTTATTGCTGATTTCATGCAGAGATTCATACCAGCGGAAAAAAGAGTATACTCCTGCGCATATCTCCTCCCTGGTCAGAGGTTTAGCCATGTATCCATAGAGTTGTTCCCCGTACCTGATAACTTCAACAAGATCCATCTTCTTGGATGATATCATGATAACCGGTGTGTCATTACCATGAGTCAGGTTTTTTATAAGGTCAAGGGTATCCCAGCCATCAAGGGGTTCCATCATGATGTCAAGAAAGATAAGATCAAAGATATTGGTTTTTAACAGCCGCATTCCTTCTGAAGGAGATTCTGCGGTTTTACAATAATATCCACAATATGTAAGATCTTCTTTAAGGGTTCTTCGAAAGACCTCTTCGTCATCAATTACCAGGATTTTCCTTTTAACCGTCATCAGAAAACAACCTCTCTGGCCAGGGGAATATAATGGGAATACCAGAAACCGGAATAGTACATACATTCTTGAGGTTTACTATTTATCATTATTCCTCCTCATTGATTCCTTTCACTTTTTCTAAAAAAATCTGAAAGCCTTGTCTGTTGTTCTTTCATAAGGCCCCTTAGCAGACGCCCGGATTTGATAAAGTAGTCTGGTTCCAGTGTCATTGTTCCTGAAGCATAGGAGAATGCATCTTTTAATGATTCAAATTCCTTTCCCTTTGTAAGCATTGCATTTCTTACATTTTCTCTTACATTAAATACCCCAAGAGGGACATATCCTTCAGTTGCCTCCCGTAGTACTATAACTCCGGCCTGTTTTTGTTCACGTAGGAGTGCCTCAAGGACCGCCATCTTGCATGAGTAATAACAACCCCCTACAGATGAATATTCAGTTTTTGGTCTTTTTACTTCAAAATCTGAGAAGACAACTTTTTCGTCTCCCAAAACCCTGATAAATGCCTCGGTCCATTCATACTGCCACCCGGTAGGGGTAAGAATTACTGCATACCTGTTATGAAGGCTTGAAAATTCATGGACCCGCCAGGTATCAATAGGGCTGAAATTTTTTACCTGGTTATAGAGATGATCGGCAAGTATACTGTCAACAGCAGTAATTGACCACCTGGTCGGAACAAGATGGCGTTTTTTTCCATTTCCCATTGTACCTGCCGAGAATGCCTTTTGAATTGCAGAAAATGGAACCTTCTCCCTGTGAAGACCGATAACCGCATCCCTGGCCAGGAGATCGGTGTCATTATATGCCTTTTCAAGCCTTTGATTCCATCTCACCGGTTCACATGTAAGTTTATCAATTGAAGCACTTGGTCCAAAAGGTGCATGTTCTTCACTTAACGAAAATCCGGTCGGAACCTCAAGAAAGGCAGCTTCACTCTCGACTGAAGTGTCTGAAAGCACTATCTCCTGGAGCTGAGATATAAACCTGCTATGAATATCTGTGGTTTTTACAAGGCGTTTTCCCCGAACAAGACTGAGCCTGTACCCGATTATCTCCTCCTGTGATTTTTGTGCAGGAATCCATAATTCAGGTGTGTCATATTCGACAGTATCTCCATGTTCCGGAGTGATAAGAGGACCTGCATATACTTTTGGATACCCGGCACTCCCTATGAAGATGGAAGGGGGAGAACTACCATCCAGTTCAGTGCCTATGGGGACAGATCTGCTTTTTAATGTTGATACAGTAAGTGTCCTTAGATATTCTGCTTTACCAATATTCATTGAGAATCGTATATATCAACTATCCGGGGGAAAACTTTTAAGCTGCCGCCTCTGGTGCCTCTTTCTGAAAAAGTTCCATGGGAGAGAGTTCCATAAACAATATTTATTTCCAGTCTTATCAAAGATACAGAGTATTACCAGTGTCATCACTCCTTTTTCAGATGTACATCCATCCTGGGAAGAGGAATTTCAATTCCTTGTTCATTAAATAACTTTAAAATACGACTGTTTATGAAATCGCGGATCTCGTATGTCATAGTATAATCATCTGCCCAGATTATCATCTGAAAGTTCAGACTCAGTTCTGCAAACTCGAGAAAGTAAACCGACGGCTCAGGTTCACGAATGCAAAGACCGGTGTTGATAATTTCATCTGCAATCTTTAAAAGGAGAGTTTTTACCTTTTCAACATCACTGCCATAGGCAACCCTTAGATTAATCCGCACCTTAAGTTTGAGATCAGGTTCAGCATAGTTAATAACCACATCATTGGTAAGGAGAGAGTTTGGAATTGTAATAAGCTGGTTGTCAAGTGTCTTAATTCTCGTGCTCCTGGGTCCGATTGAGATTACATCTCCTGTATATTCCTGCACCTGAATCCTGTCACCTATATGAAAAGGCTGATCAGCAGCAAGTAGTGCCCCTGAAAAAAAATTTTCCAGGATATCTTTTCCTGCAAAACCTAAGGCAATTCCTACTATACCTCCGGCAGCAAGAAGGGGAGTTATATCAACTTCCAGTATTTTCAGGATAATAATACCGGCAATAATACTGATAAAGTAACTATAAGTGGACCTGAAGAAGTGATAAAACCGAATTCCTGCCTCATTGGATGGCGATTGCAGAATATGTTCTTCATACTGCATTGCAACATTTTTTACAAATGACCAGAATATCCAGGTTGCAAGTATGGTGATACAGACCATCAGGTACTTGCTGTCCAGGATCCAGGCAAATTCAACAGGGATAAATGTACTGGCAGCCAGGGAAAAATATATAGTGATGATGAGAAGGAAAAGCATCAGGGGCTTTCCAAAAGATGCAATAATGATATCATCAATTACACTTTCAGTTTTTTTGGCCTGTGATTTAAGAAATTTCCCAAAAGCTTTTATTAAAATTATACCGATTATGCCACTGACAAGTATGATAAGAGCAAGAAAATTTGAACTTTCCATCTCTTATATGTCTTGTCCGTGGAGGTAATATTAATGGACTATTAATGGACTTCCAGCTTAAACAGGCCATCAGGCCTCCATCCAATATGGTCATTACAGATGTCCGGGTGGCAAAATTGTGGTGAGGATTATGTTATCTCCGGGTTTACATGTATAGTCAGTGATAACAGAACAGGTCTGCTGTAAGATGACAGATTCTGAGCAAACGAAAATAAAATCAATCGTGGCACATATGTCTGTTGCAACTAATAAGAGCGAACTTGGCATTATAGTTGCTGAAGAAGTACTAAAATACTCTGTATTTGAACTTCAGGTTATAGGTGGAAGATTAAACCTTGAGATTGAGAAACTTCCAGAGCCATACAGACATAAGGTCAGAAATTATTTCAGGGACCAGATATTTGGAGCTCATCATGTCCTTTTATCCAGGTACAGAAATGGCAGCTTTGGAAAATCCACTGAGCCGTTCCAAAATCGCGAACTCTTCTTATCCTATTGCCAGATGATCCCAGACGGGTGCACCGCATGGAGTGAGGATATGTGGAAAAATCCCGAGATCTGGAGCCCGAAACACAGGCTTTTTTATTACCTGATTGCAGCATTTACAATGTTTGTCGAAGATCTTCCCGGCCATCCTGTAGGAATGCCGTTTCCAGGCGGACTGACCGTGGAAAAGCGGGGAAAAGAATATTTTTGCCCCATCCGGGATAAAGAAAAGGACGTATTCTTTTCAATCTGCAATTTCTGCCCTGCAAAGCAGACTTAATGATCATGAAAACCGTTCCATTAATCCTGGTTCATGGCTGGAAGAGTCATCCTGGTATCTGGCGAAGGCTTATTGAAAAAGTAAACCTGCCTCAGGAAAAAATCTGGATATTTGACTACTCAAAACTAAATGAATCCACAGTATCCTATATTGCCAGACAATTGAAATCATTTCTTCAGGATAAACGGAGACTGAACGGATATTCAGGCCAGGTAGATATTGTCTGTCACTCGATGGGTGGCTATGTCACAAGATATTATGTGGAGGTACTTGACGGTAAGAAAAAGGATGAGAAGGTTCGCCAGCTGATTGAGGTTGGTGTTCCAAACCAGGGCTCTTCGATGGCTGAAATATTTAACGACCCTGTATATGGCCCAAAAATACTAAAGGTTCTTTCCGGAGAATTTGTTCCACAAAAGTATGAGCCAGGAAAGGATATGAATGTCCAGGGGCTTCGAATCCGGAGCAGGGAGACCAGAGAACTGTGTAATGCAGGGCTTAGACCGGATATCAGGTACCGGAACATACTTGCTGCGAACAGGACCGGAGATCCGGCATTCTTCCCAAGCTTTGAAGGAAAAACCTGGGTTTTAGGACATGATGAAACCTGGCGGAAGACATGGCTTGGGGACGGGGTCATTCCCCATTATGATTCATATCTTCCAGGAACAGAGTATGATCTAATACCAGCTGACCCTGGTTTTTTACAAACAGAACCATACCATTACTGCCACATTCATCTCCCGAAAAACCCGGAGGTGATAAAGCTCATCGTCCGGTACATCAAAAACCCGTCTGTCCCTTCAACAGAGAAATTTCCTGACCGCCGATAATATCGTTTGTGAAAGGAATACCGGGGGATCAGCTTACCTCCACTTTTTCAACCGTCTTCAGGGTAATTACAAACATCACTATTGAAAAGATGACAAGGTAAAGGAAAGAAAACAGGACCTCAGTCGAACTGTATATTACCTCCATCCCGATACTGCTGAAATGCTCTCCAATTGTACAGTACCTGATACCTGTAATCAGGTGGGTCAGGGGATTTACAAGGGCAATTGTTCCCATAAGTGGAGGAAGTCCTTCAAGCGGGTACAATGAATTTGAAAGAAAGAAAAGTGGCATAGTCAGAAGTGTGGAGATACCCTGAAAACCCTCCGGAGAATCCATTCGAAGGGCAAGGGTCAGTGATATGCAGAGAAATGCGGTGGCAAATGCTGCAACAAACAAAAAAAAGCCGATAACCGAGATGAATGTTCTTAATGGTGACATCCCTATAAAAAAGGTCACACCAAGAATTATTCCAAAGATAAGAATAATTGCCGACTGTATCCATGACTTGGTAATTGCAGCACTGGCAATTCCAATGATAAGGTCACGTCTTGGAAGCGGACTGGCCATGATTTCACGCAATATGCCCCAGTTTTTATCAAACATGAGGGAAAAACCTCCATACATATTTGTGAACAGTATGGTAGCCCCGATTATACCAGCACACATGAAGGTGAGATAACTAACCTCCAAAACCCCAGGTATGACGCTGTTTGAACTCAGTATCCTGTCAAAGTTACCTGCCATGGCCATTCCAAAGAAGGCAAGCCATAAAATCGGCTGGAGAAAAGAGGAGAGGAGCTGGTGTTTAAACCTGAAAAATCTCCGCATGTCACGCAAGTATATGGGTAAAAATCCAAATTTCATATTTACTCCCTGAGCTCCCTTCCGGTATAGTGGATGAATACGTCATCCATATTTGGTTTTTTCAGATTAACCGCCTGGACGGATATTTCATGACCAGTCAGGGTCTCAATTATCCTTGGAAGAAGATGAGTTCCGTCTGTTCCTGAAAGAAGAACAATCCTGGATTCAGAACTCTGAACTTTTTTCACTCCTGGAATTGTAAGAAGTATCTTTTCAGCAGCCAGATTGTCTGATGTTTCAATGTAAATGATATCTTCGCCAAGGCTGTTTTTAAGACTGTCAGGTGTTCCGGAGGTGATTATCTTTCCATTATCAATGATTGCAATCTGGTCTGAAAGTTCGTCAGCCTCATCCATGTAATGGGTAGTTAAAAAAATGCTTGTTCCCTCGGCATTTACTGATTTGAGGTATTCCCATGTTTTTCTTCTCGTTTGTGGATCAAGACCGATGGTAGGTTCATCAAGAAAAAGTAATTTTGGCCTGGTCATAAGTCCGCGTGCTATCTCAAGCCTGCGTTTCATGCCTCCGGATAATTCCTTAATATAGGCTGATACCTTGTCTTCCAGTTTTACCAGTTCCAAAAGTTCCTGTGTCCTGGTCCTGCAAAGATTACGGTCAAGTCCATAGATATCCCCATGAAATTCAAGGGTTTCACTCACCGTCATATCACGATCAAGGGTTATCTCCTGGAATACAATGCCAATGGATCTTCTGACCTGTTCCCGTTCTGTCCGAAGGTTATAGCCGGCAACAACGACCTCACCTTTTTGTAATGGAAGAAGGGTAATCAGAACATTGATGGCAGTACTCTTTCCTGCTCCATTTGGTCCAAGAAATGAAAAGATATCACCTTTTTTAACAGAAAAAGAGATGTCACGGACTGCATGGACCTCTCCATAACTGTGAGAAAGGTGCTCTACTTTTAGAATGACTGATTTATCCTGTGGCATGAAAAACAGGAGATATTATCTTCTGCCACCAGGCCAGAAGCGAACCTTTTTTTTCTGTGAGGTTTTTTCAGCAGCCGTTGATGCAGATTTTGGCTTGTTTTTCACTACAGGTTTTTTCTTTTCATTGTATGGCCGTGGGGCACTTGTTAACACCCGTTCTGAATACTGCGTATCCCGTTGCTTTGGCTTTGCATCACCTGTTTTACGCCTGCCGGATGATGTTTTGCCCCTTTGCTCACCACCCTGTTTTTTACCAGGTTTCATGGCAAACCTTGTAGATGCAGGTTTTCTTCCTTTAAACGTGCCCCTGGGTTTCCGGTTATAATCCTGTTTTATTTTTGGAGGCCTTACATCATCGATAAGAAGATTTCTGCCATGAAACTCGGTTTCGTTCAGAGCATTTCTGGCAGCCCTGGCACCTTCATAATTTTCCATCTCTACAAATCCGTATCCTTTCCCTTCGATGATACGAACACCAACAACTTCACCATACCGTGAGAATAAACCCCAAAGTTGTTCCTCATTAACTGAGTAGGTAAGGTTCCCAACAAACAATCGTTTTGGATTCATATTATTGCCACCTGTCATTATCCATCATATCTTACCCAAACAGGCAAAAACAGGAGAATGGCATATATCCTGATTGATTATTTGCCAGTATAACCTTAAGTAAATTCTTCTTTATTATCAATTTGTTCCAAATAACAGACTTATTATCTCTTCCTTTCTGAAATAGTGTGATGAATGCGCATGTTACCCACCTTAAAGGCCATTTAAGCAGCTTGTACTGATAAATTCTGACATTATTCCAGGTAGTCAGGTGGTCAGATAGTCACTTATGCTGCATCACAGCTCTTGCACACAGGCGTGCTACCCGTAATGGTTCGGGTATCTTCCCATGCAGGGTAAAGATCCTTAATAGTTGTCTGACTTCCTGCTCATTGCATCCATATCCACGTGTATAAATTGAAAAACCTGTTTTTAAATGGATGGAAAACCTGTCTCCCAGT
>JAQVIE010000020.1 GCA_028695895.1 Methanospirillum sp.
CTTCCGATCTAACATCAACAGTTTTTTTCATTGCCTGAGCTCCCAGTCTTTAAAGATCAACGGGGCTACTGAAAGAATGGCCTGAATTATCTCGGTTGGTCTTGGAGGACAACCTGGAACCTCCGCAGCAATCGGGATGTAACTTTTTGCAGGAGGTCTTGTCAGGGTGTCAGGTCGTGAAAAGACACATCCTGATATCGGACAGTTACCAATGGATACAGCTACCTTTGGTTCCGGGATTTTATCCCATACCATCTTCAGCTTATCCTCCCACTGCGGGGTGACACCGCCGATGATAAGAAGAACGTCAGCTTCACGTGGATTATTGTGAACATAAATGCCATACTGTTCAAGATCATATCTTGGGGGAAGGCATGCCAGGACTTCGATATCACAACCATTGCATGAACCGGTATCCACATAACAGACATGGATGGATCTCTGACGTACGGCATTTTTTAAGGCCTGTAGCACCGTCATACTACGTCCTCTTCAAAGACTCTTGTCCTGATTACCGCTTTTCCAGATTCAGCATTGCCATCATTATTTTTGGACACAAGTAAAGCTTCTTCCATGATTTCAAAAGAAACTACAGGAATATAAGTTGTAAAGAGTTCATACCCTATCTCCCGTTTTATTCCTCCTTCTTTGTCTCCCTGTTCACTCCAGCTGTCATACCTTACCGCAAGTGACTCCAGCATCATCATATCCAAATTTTCAATGAGTAAACGTCGCAGTTTCATCGGGGGGACTCCCAGCATATCAGCACAGGCTGTGATCACTTTTTTATGATACGGACTTTTCAGGATTGCAAACTTCATACCAAACAGGTCACGTTCATACACTAATTTCATATAAGTTCCCCGCTTTTCAGAATTGCATACAGGCCAAAGAGCAGGATACATATCCAGACGGCTGCCATCTCCCCTGAATGAAGATAGTGCTCATTTCTGGTACATGGAAGTATTGCAAGAACGACGACAGCAGCAATTCCAATAACCGCCTGCCAGAGAACATGCCCCTGGATAAGTTCTATCCCAAAAAGCACTGCATATACCAGGGCTCCTCCTGCAAGTGCTATACTGATGCGGTTCATCCAATCACCCCAAGAATAATAATATATACTGCCAGAACACCGGTAATCACCGTTTGCATGGCAACCGCATCAAATGGAGAGAGCATCGGGGTGAATGCACAGATGAATGATAGTGAGATGAGGACTATCAGCATTGCTATCAGCATCAGGTACCAGGGAAGGGCACCAATAAAGAGCAGAACAAAAGCAGCAAGAAGCACAAAAGTCTTTAATGCATATGCTACTTCAAGTCCTGCACGCCAGACACCAAAGTGCTCAGTGCGGTTTCCTGAAACGATCTCTTTTGCTTCAATGATTGAGAAAGGTCCATAATGCATCTTAGAGAGGATAACAATATACATGGCTATGGCTATTGGAAATGCTCCTGTAAGCAGAGGCCCGTGAATCTCCTGGTACCTGGTGATGTCACTTATCATCAGTGAGCCTGTTACCACATATATGCCTGCAATCGTTGCAAAGAGCGGAATCTCTGATGCTGCAGACATCACAGACCTTATTGCCCCGAACTTGCCATAAGGAGATCCTGACGAGAGTCCGAGACCGTGTTCTGTTATCTTGTGAAGCATAAACACGGCAAAGAGAAGAAGAAGGCTTCCACCACTAAACACTATGTAAAAAGCCCCGGTCCATATGGCAATGGAGACTGCCACGATGAAGACATACATGGGCATACTTGCTGTCTTCGGGATCCATGTCTGCTTGAATGAAAACTTTAAAGTATGGAGGATCTCCTGCCAGATCGGCGGTCCAGGCCTTTCCTGTATCCGGGCAATGACTTTCCGATGTATGCCATGGAACAAAAGGCCGATAAAGACAGCGGGAATTATTAGTGTTATCATATTAATACCCGGTAAATGGGATATCCCCCTCTACATTTGATGCATTCCACCAGAGAAAGAGTGCCAGTATAAAAACCGGAAAGGTCAGAACAACGACGATCACCGGGAGCCATCCAGGTTCGATTCCAATAGATACTGCATAAGCTGCAAGAACGAGAATGACTGCCGTGATGATGGTTACTGCCAGATATGACTCTTTATTCATTGTTACACCGTCAGAATGATCTCAATTACCCGCAAAAAGATGAGGAGCGAACTGACATGGATCATCAGCACATAAGGTGCTCCTGGTGCCCGGGTTATCTCTGCCTTTGCAATATAAAAAGGGGCCATTCCTTCCCCCATCACTCCAAGAACCAGGAACATCTTTGCTGCCAGTGGGACCAGGCCCTTTCCGGCAAGTTCCCAAATTGATAATGTACCACAGGTTCCAAGGGCCATTGATGCACCACCAAACAGGAAGGTGGTTGCAACCATGGCAACGATGCCATAATTATATGCCGCATTCAGAACGTACCGGTTGTTTACCCCGGCAACGATGCCGATATTGGTAATACCAATTAATGCGGTAAAGAGGGAGAAGTTAAAAAGGTCACCTGAACATACTGCCCCAAGTGTTGCAAGACCGCATGCGATGGCCATAAACCGCTGGAAACGGAGGTTATCCTGATTTATCTCTTTAGTATAAACAGCATCTGTTCCAAAAACAATATCTGTCTGTCGTTCTGGCCTGGCGATGATGGCTATTATGATAAAAGCCGTTGCAAACAGGAACAGGGTTGTTGTGTACAGGCTGAAGTAGTTGACAATATCCCCAAATTCAAGGGCAAAGAGTTCTTCTCCTTCGATTGGAAGGTTAAACATTGCGCCCCTCCCGCATAGTCCCTATCAATGCCATCTTGGTGGTTACTTTTATCAGGATCGCTCCCCCGGAGAGCATTACTGCAATTAACCAGGCCTGTGGCAGAATCATGAATATAAAGAAAGCAACTATCCAGAGTGCCCATGCATAACCGGAGATCGTTTCAAGCAATTCAAACCTTTCTTCATATCCTTTACAAAGGAAATAGAATACCAGTCCAATTCCTGCAACTGCGCCTCCTGAAAACCCTGAAAGGATGATACCGTACACGACCAGGACAAAAGTGATAATAGGTGGTGCAGTCCTCATTACCTCAATCTTAATTGGTTTAAAGGAAGGAATGGGAAGATTTTCCTTTCGTATATAAAGCTCGGTAAGCATCAGAAGTTCGGATATCCCGACAACAAGCCCCGGGAGGATCAGGGCCTCTGCAAGATCTGTTGCTACAAGGCAGATAAGAACAAGCCCGGTGGTTTCTACAAGATCCACAATCAGAATTTTATGGATATCATCCCGTTCCCGAAGTAGGGCCACGAATGATATGGCAACACACACAAGGGTACAGAAAAGACCTGCCTGGTAAAAATCCATCAGTCTTTCCTCCTGAATAGAAATGATGCGATTGCAAAAGCAGTGAAAAGGATACTGGTCTCTACAACGGTATCCAGACCACGGGTATTATACAGGATTTCATCAATTATGCCACCAGGGTGGGCAACTATGGTAGTTCCAAAATATGGCGTTGTGTTAGCAAGGAACCAGGAGAAAGGAGTAAGGTAAGTCGTCACATATCCAGCCGTCGGGGAGTTATCCGGGTACTGGGCCTTTATCTCTGCCATGGTAAAAGGAACACCCCCGCGATCATATGGATCAAGGGTTGACGTCCGGTTCATTGTTTTTGAATAAATCTGGTCCTCGTGATAACTAAGCATCGGCACCATGAGAATACCGCATATCGTCACAACGATACCAAGGGCTGCATATACTGCAACAAGATTCTCATAGGTGGACATCCAGTTTGAGAAGATTCGAAATCCCTTCCCTATGTGGCGAATCATATCGTCACCTTCCGTTCGACAAGCATAACCAGGACAAAGGTAGTCAGGGTTGCCACAGCGATGAATGTCAGCAGGGCAAGTGTTTCATCAAAGGAAAGGGCAACAAGAAGCAGACCGAATGCAGGGATCTCAAGGTTAATTATCCTGGTAAGATAATCCCGATCACGGGGAAAAGCACTTGCAAGGGTTCCAATAATGAGCAGTAACAGGCCTGCATAAAACTCAGGACTCATACTGCCCCCTTTCTGCATAACTGAAGGACAAAGACTGTTGAGAGAGGTATGATTATGGCAAGTGCCATTGCAATGTCAACATATCCCCTGGCGATAATCAGGGGCATTGTCCCACCTCCGATTATTCCAAGAGCAATAAGTTTTGTATAGGGATCGCGGGCATATCCTGCATATATACCTCCGATTAAAATCATGGTACAACAAAGAACAAGAACGAGGATAATCACTCTTCCACTCCTCCTGCCCAGGTACTTGCAATTGCGTTGGATTCAAAGGTTGAACCGATAAAATACGCCGCTGCGGCAATAACTCCCAGTGGATGTGGGATCATCAGGGCTATGATTCCTGAAATTGAAAAACTGAATACATTTAGAAATGGAAGCTTTCGCATCACATCCGGTTCAAAGATGACCCTGATTACTGCATAAAACGCAATGATACCACATAGTAAAGCAGCAAGTTCTGCATTTTCAGCTGGAGGTCCGATGAGGGGAGAAGAGAACGGACCTGATATCTGGTCCATTATCTCAAACAGGTTGATACCACTCATCTGCGAAGCCTCCATAATGCTCCAAGGAGCCTGCTTGAGTGCCGGTGAGATATTCCCTGAATGGTCAGAATGGCAATAACCATTCCGATAATGAAGAACTCAGCCGGTATCCCGTTTTGTATTCCAAGGTAGACCATGAAGGTTGCAAGGAAACATCCTGTTGTTCCTGCATATCCTGGATCATAGCAAATTCGGTTTCCGATATATACCAGGACTGTTGCAAGCAGGCCACCGGGAATTCCAAAACAGTATACCCCACAGGCAGCAAGAAGTGTTCCGGCAGAGGCATCAGGGGACGACACGATATTGCCCATCATGGTTCCTCCCCTTATGTCACCCCCTGCCTTTTCAACTGCAGCTGCAATTGCGTCTGCTCCGACAACGCCCCCTTCCCGGGGCAATGCCCAAATTAGATCAATCGTAATAAAGAGAACCCAGCAGCAGATGGCTGCAAGGCCAATCTGAAGGAATGAGGTTATCATGGAGTTTAGTATCGTACGCTTCGTGCGGGAACAGATTAAATGTTGTGATCCATGATTACCAGCCAGATTGAAATTTTCATAAGAACATAAAAATTCTGCAGATAATGGCAGGAGCGGGGAAATGAATGAAAATATGCCGAAATAAGGAGTTATCTTAAGGGTTTCAGCTCTTTTCCTCACTTTCTAAGGGATCTCTCTGTCGTATGCCATAATGTTTCACAAGGAAAAGACGGACTTTATCGGTTTTAATAAAACTGTTATCGATTTCATTAATAAGTTCATCGATAGTCCGGATCTGTTCAAAAATTTTGTCTTCATGTTGTCCTCCTTGTAATTCGTTCAGAACGGCAATAGATGAAAGCGGGTTTCTAATCTGATCATTTATCATTGCAAATTTGACCAGATTTTCTTCAATTTGAGATATTGCAGCAGTTTCCCTCTTTTTCATCTCTAATAACTCAGTGATATCACGGAATATGAACATGAAATGGATAACATCGTCAGAATGGACAGCACTACATTGGACTTCAGTATTCAGAATTTTTCCGTCACTTTTAATGAAATCCCATTTTATCATGGATAGTTCACCTTTAGCCACCCGACGGATGATATCCTGTAATGCATGAACAGAGTCTCTCCCGTCTGGTTGCAGGGCAGGAGAGAAATCATGCAACTCCTTACCTATAATTTCCGACGAATTTCTCCCTATGAGCCGGATTGCTGCATTGTTACAATTTTCAATCTGTGTATCTTTAATTATAAATATTGCATCATTGGCAGATTCAAACAGTCTTCTATATTTTTCTTCAGCCCGCCACCGTTTTCCAAGCTCATCCAACAATTCTTCTTCCCTTATCTTCAGATTACCTATCGTTTCTTTCAGACTGGCTACAAGGCTGTTTATTGCCAGCTCAATATTGTTAAATTCTGATGATCCTGTTGGTCTGATTTTATAATCCAGGTTACCATCTGCGATATGCTGGATGTCTTCAACAATCCTGTCAATTGGCCTTGACAGGTATCTTGATCCGGCAATTGCAACTCCAGCGGCAATAATTCCTGTAATAAGCAAAAAACCTACAAAAATCAATGTAACATTGAGTTTTTGCTGATCACGTTCTTGTGTTGAATATACTATCCTTGCAGCAAGATTCATCTCTGATGCTGACGGTGATTCAGTATCACTAATTGGAAGGTGGGTATAACGGATTATTTCGCTTTTTTCCAGATCTGTATCTTCAGAGCTTTCATGATTATTAAATGTTTTAATAATCTTTGCTAATGTACCAGTTGTTAATGTCTCATTCAATTGCCCGGAAGAATATTTTGTAACTATTTCATATTGCGAATTGTAAAGTTCAATGGTTCTTATATCCTTATTAGTTACTGGAAGAATATTGACAAGTTCCTTATATGATGCATTGGATGCAATTGGCAGCAGCCTATCAATATTTAAACTTATTTCAAGTAAATACCTGCCATCCCTGGTTCCCATGTATGCAAATTTTCGAAACATATTATTTTTTGCATATCCGCGAACTATTCTGTCAGGGATAAACATTCCATCTTCGCGGATTTTTGTAACACATTCAAAAAATTTTGGCCATATCTGGAAATTAAGTCCTATGTCCTCCACGAATGTACTTTTACGTACTTCTCCCCGGGCGTCAATCAGGTAAAAATCGAAATCATTATTTAATTCTTCATTAACTTCTTTTTTTAAGGCATTTAGATTCAGCTTGTTTATATCCCCACCTGTCTCTTCATAGGCATCATGGTACATTTCCATTGCTTTTTCCAAAGATGGAATATATTGTAGTTCATAAAGGGATATTCCGCGGTCAATCCAGATGATCGACTGTTTAAGAATTTGATCAGTAAGATTTTGCCTGTTTTTAAACTCATCATCCAGGGCAACCAGTGAACCGGAGTACCAGACAATTACAAGGGCCATCAATGAAATCAGAAGTAAAACAAGTAATACTCCTGTTAATTTGCGCGAAAAGGAAGAAAAGATCGATGAAGATTCACATCCCATAAAGTTCTCGACGAAGTCTAATTAGGTATGGAATCACATAAAAGCTTCCGTGGCAGATCTGATATCTGGTTTTTATAATCAGGGGTGATTTCTTCTTCGTGAAAATAATTCATATCGCAGGATGGTCAGGTTCAGGAAAAACAAGGTTTATCGTTGAACTTTGTTCTCACCTGGTGCAGCGGGGAAGAACCGCGACAATTAAACATATTGACAGCCATCATAGTGCTCTTCCACCAGGAAAAGATACCACACTTCATTTTGAGGCAGGGGCAGACCCTGCTATCGGTATTGATGATGAAAAAACAACCGTCTGTTTTCATACCACCAGCCTGGATGACAAATTAAACCTGCTTTCTGATTCGGGTGTCAGGTTTGCGGTGATAGAAGGATTTAAAAGAAGACCATTTAAAAAGGTTCTTATTGGAGACCTTGATTATGAATATCTTTTAAAAGATCCGGAAGTTACGGACGTTCTTGAAATAATTGACCAGTTTGATGACTGGTATACCCAGGCAGGCCTTATAAAAGAACTTGAAAAAATATGTGAAAACAACCACATTTATTCATGGACCGGGTATACTATAGACCATCACCAGGCTGTGTCCTTGTGTGATAATATTGAAAAAAAATACATGAATGATCCCAGGGTAGCGGGTATACGTGCAAGGGTACATAAATGGGTGAACAATGGTCATTATCCTGTATTCCTTGTTATGGCTTTAAGTCCTTTTGATGATGGAACCGTGTTTTCTGAAGTACTGGGTGAGATATATTCCTGTTCGCTGCCATGAGTCCTGAAAAAGATCGTTTGTCCGGATTAATCCATCAAATGGCACATGCATCTGATATGGAACCTGCAAAAATAAGCCAGGTTACTGGAGAAGTGCTTTTGATGGTTTCAAATGCATTGTTCAGGCTGGCCCGTGAAAATTCACGGTTTCGTGCATCTGATTCTATTCTGTTGATTGAAAGTTCTCCTGGAAAGATGACCCGGACAGAGGCAAATACCTTTTTATGTGCATGTTTTCTGGAATACCGATCAGGAAAGACAGAGGTATGGGATAATGTGATTTTTTTCATCGAAGAAATACTTGATGGTAATGAAAATCTCTGGCATGAAATTGTTCATCATACCACAGAAGGATGGAATGAAAGGTTTTTTGATTATAATCTCCATCCTGAACCAAAAATACACACAAGGCTTTATCATATCGCCACTCTTATGGTCAGGTTTTATGCAGGTGACGGTAGGCAGATCTGGACCGGGTATGAGGATGACCCTGAGTCAGTATATAAACGGCTGTTACTTCTCAGGATCCCCAGGTCAACCGCCTGTTTAATCGTCGGTACATTAAAAGACCTGGGATATATACAGGGACCATTTGATATTGTGGGTGATGTCGTCGATTCCCGTGTGCTTGGGAGGATGGTATGCGGAGATGGGGCCGGGATTACTCCCATGAAGGCCAGACGACTTGCAAGGATGCTGTCACCGGAAGATCCATGGGATATTGACCTCCCTTTGTATATGATCGGTTCCACCTGGTGTGGGCCTGGGCCAAAGTGCAGGGCCTGCCCGGTAAAACATTCATGTGTTCATGCTATTTCTGAAAAGCTTGGTATCAGACCGGATCCTTTATTCAGGGATAACCTTTTTGGGAAAAAATCTTATCAAAAGACATTAAAACAATGGCAAATAGAATCGCTCTGTTCCGAAAATAATCAGGGATTTAAGCAGAAGTCCGGGTTTTAACCCGGTTTTAAATCTTTTAAGCTGGAAGCTTTATCTTCTTTTCTGTTCCATATGAAAAATATTATCCAATCTGTTGAGGTATATTGCAATGAGAAAAAACAGCTTCAAGTATAAGAACGGATTGCCAGGGAACAAAAATTCTTCAGATTATGGATTCCCTGGTCTATTGCTGTTTTTACTCCTGTTCTGGTGCATTTTCTTCTCCTGTACATCCGGATGCACAGAACAGAACGAAAAAGCATCAACCACTCATCCGCTTGTGGTTGCCTGTACAATCCCTCCTCAGGAAGAGTTCATAAGAGAGGTTGCAGGTGATTATCCGGTCAGCATCCTGGTAATGGTCCCGCCAGGGTCAAGTCCTCATACCTTTGAGCCTACACCGTCCCAGATTGCAGGACTGGAGTCTGCAGATCTCTATATTGCACTTGGTTCAGGCATTGAGTTTGAAAACAGGTGGATTTCACGGATAAAACAGATATATCCGGGTATAAAGATGATTAACCTCTCAGAAAACATTGAGCTTTATCACCCATCCGGTTCACACGGGGAATTTACTGAGCCATCACAGTATAATACCAACGAAAGAAGTGATCCACATATGTGGATGTCACTAAGAAATGCTGCCTGGATAGTCAACACAACAGCTGAAGCGATGGCTTTGCTAAGACCTGATATGAAAGACAGTTTCTTTAAAAATAAGGATAATTATAACCAGAAACTTGCAGATGCTGATCAGGACATCCGTGAATCCTTGAAAAATATTAAAACAAGAACTATCCTGGTTTATCATCCTGCATATAGTTACTTCTGCAGGGATTATGACCTGGAACAGATGGTGGTCGAGGAAAATGGTCGTGAACCTTCATCAAGGAAGCTTGCAGATCTTATCACGAGAGCTAAGTCAAAAGGGATAAATATTGTATTCACAGAACCTGAAGGCTCTACAAGGCAGGCGGAGACTCTGGCCAGAGAAATTGACGGAACCATGATTCTTATCAGTCCGCTTGACAGGAACTATCTTGAGAATATGAAACAGATAGCAGAAAAAATTTCAGGATTATCATGAACCAGGAACAGGTCATCGAGGTCAGTAATGTCTTTGTCAGGAGGAATAAACAGTTAGTCCTGGAAGCGGTCACCTTCCAGGTAAGAAAAGGGGATTTTTTCGCTATCATAGGACCTAATGGTTCAGGAAAAACAACCCTTGTCAGGGCGGTACTAGGGCTCATTCCACTTGATTCCGGAGAGATCCTTCTCTTTGGTTCACCGGCAAACCCTGAAACCAGGGCCAGAATAGGATATGTCCCACAGACTCATGTCTTTGATTTTTCTTTCCCGATAACGGTGCATGAGATGGTCCTCACCGGCAGAATGGGAAGAAAAAACGGACTTTTCAGGAGATATACTGATGAGGATAATATCGCCGTAAAAAAGGCATTATCCCGGATGTCTGCCGACTTTCTTGGTGATCGTCCGGTAAAGGAACTTTCCGGTGGAGAGAGACAAAGAGTCCTGATCGCACGTGCCCTCGTCGGAGATCCGGACATCCTCATTC
>JAQVIE010000021.1 GCA_028695895.1 Methanospirillum sp.
CACGACTCCAGATTCCACCGGTAGCATCAAGAAATGATCTCATCTGACCGGTCATATTTCCAAACCTGGTAGGTGTTCCAAATAGTATGGCATCGGCCTTTGCCAGTTCATCAGGAGTTATCACTGGAAGTTTTTGAAATTCTGTCTGGAATGATTTCGCTCCCATTTTCTCAATCACAGCATCAGGTAAGGTTTCCGGAACCCTGAATAATTCAGCCTCAAATCCTGCATCACGGATGCCTTCTGATACGGCCTGAGCCATTTTATGTATATGGCCATAAAGTGAGTAATAAACAATGAAAATCCTTACTGACATAATATCGCCTGGTAAAAGATTTGTTCATCACACAACAAGATATAGATTCGGTTCTCATTGGATAGCAGAAGAGAGGTAACGGAGTACTATGAATATCTGGAGAATTTCATTCAGATATGAAGAACGAATTTCTTAAAGGCGAAAAATGCATTGATTTATGATTGAGTTGTTGCACAAGAAAGAAGACCGGTAACAATGGTTTGGTCATAACTTTTTTATATTTTACCGGTCAGGCTGATGCATTTACCTGCAAAGGCGATTTTTCGAGGATAGTGGAGTTTTTTCACTTATTTTGTTGAATAGTTACTTAGATCCATTTTAATTTTTTTCCCAGATATCAAATATAGAATAACATACCATGATCTTTATTTATGGATCACAGATTATGAATAATTAGTAATTTTTTGATATCATGATCGCAATTCAGACATTCAATCTGACAAAACAATATGGATCCCTGACAGCAGTGGACTCACTATCTCTCACTATAAAAAAGGGAACCATTTTCGGTCTGCTTGGCCCTAACGGGGCCGGAAAGAGTACTCTTCTTTCCATGCTGTGTACCATATTAAATCCTACATCAGGCACCGCAACGGTCAATGGATTTGATATTCTCTCCGAATCAGAAAAAGTCAGACAAAATATTGGAATCGTTTTTCAAAGCATTAGTATTGATGACCGGCTTACCGGACGAGAAAATCTGAAATTTCATGCCATGCTCTATGATGTCCCGGATGAGATGATCACAGAACGTATTGGAGAAGTTTTGTCCCTTCTGGAACTCTCTGATCGGGCAGATGATCTCGTAAGAACATACTCGGGAGGAATGATACGTCGCCTTGAGATGGCACGGGGTCTCCTTCATCATCCGCATATTCTGTTTCTTGATGAACCAACCATAGGTCTTGATCCTCAGACCAGGGAACATATATGGTCTTATATCCGGGATCTGACACGGAAAAAGAAAGGAAATCTGACTGTTTTACTCACCACTCATTATATGGATGAAGCAGACCTGCTCTGTGATGAAGTTGCCATTATTGATAAAGGACAGATTATCGTCCGTGATTCGCCAGAAAACCTGAAACGGGATCTACAGGGTGAAAAAATCAGGATAAAAATGACATCTCCCGAGACTCTTTCTGCATTACTGTCAGAAAATCCCAGAATTTGTAAAGTCTCAATAGAATCCGGAGTGCTTGAGGTAAGGATCGCCCATAATGGAAAGATTGTCCAGGAAATATTTGACATTACAAGAGAAGCAGGTATTGAGATAGAACATATCAGCATTCATGAACCCACAATGCATGACGTCTTTTTGTATTACACAGGAAAAGAAATTCGAACGGAAGAGGAGGACAATTTCACTTCACAATACCGAAAAATGAGGAGGAGAAGATGAACAAGGAGATTAAAGCCGTATACACCATATGGCTTCGTGAAATGACAAAATTCTCCCGAGAAAGAGTCAGTATTGCAAGTTCACTGGTGACACCGATTCTCTGGCTTTTTGTATTTGGTGGAGGTATGGGAATTAATGTCAGGATGGGAGTCATGGGTACTGGCTATTCAGCATTTATCTTTCCAGGAATTATCGGCATGACGCTTCTGATGACCTCAATCCGATCAGGTATCTCTATCATCTGGGATCGGGATTTTGGATTTTTAAAGGAGATCATGGTTGCCCCGATATCCCGTATTTCGATTGTACTCGGGAAAGCCCTGGGTGGTGCAACCACGGCCATTATTGAAGGACTTTTTATTCTTCTGCTCGCATTTATAGTGGGAATTCACCTGTCAGCCATACAGATGATCCTGGTAATACCGGTTATGTTCCTGATATCTCTTGGATATAACGGTTTTGGACTTGCATTTGCATCATCAATTCAGAGCTCTGAAGGTTTCCAGGGGATAATGGGGTTTATCATTATGCCCACCTTTTTTTTAAGCGGGGCATTATGGCCGCTTACCAGTGCTCCCGAATGGCTTAAGGCAATCAGTTATTGCAACCCTCTGACGTATGGAGTGGATACGATGCGACATATCATTCTGGGGGAAGGTCAGTTTCTCTTACAAGCAGATGTACTGATTATTGTTTGCTTTGCATTGGGAACATTATTTCTTACATCACGAATGTTTTCAATAAAAAAATAAATTTGGGAGATTATGTAATAACTTTTTAAAATTTTTCATATATATTGCACATAAAAGAAATAATTTCATACTATTTAATATAGAGAAACCCTAATGATTCATATTGGTTTCTGGGATACAGAGATCATACATTAAAATCTGGTGAGAAATGAGAATTTCTTTACGTATTACATTGATATTATTCGCATTGCTTGTTATATTATTACCTTTACAGGCAGTTTCTGCAGAAGAAACATATCCGCGAACTGTTACCGATATGGCAGGGCGAACAGTAACTATTGAAAAACCAATTGAAAAAATTATCACTAATAATGCTGATAATGCCCGTATTGTCATTGCTCTTGGAGAAGGAGCAAAATTAGTGGGATCAGATGAGTGTACGGTCGGATCAGGGTGCCTCTGTCCGATGACAGCTGACAATAAAATCCTATGTGATGCTTGTTGGAATGGTGTTATTCCTACCCCATTACAGGATCTTCCCCTGACAAATGATCGGTATACTCCAAATCTCGAACTTATGGCATCACTTAAACCAGATCTGGTTTTCCTGTGGACATCATGGGAAGATAAGGCAGATGATATACAGGAACGGGTAGGTGCACCAGTATTTGTAACTGGTCCGGATTATACCATTGAAGGTATGAAGGATCATATCTCATCTGTTGGTTCAGCCCTTGGAAAAGAGAAAGAAGCTGAAGAACTGAATTCATTTGTTGACCAGGAAGTCAAAAAAGTCACCGATATTACAAGTTCCATCCCTGAAGAAGAGAAACTGAAGGTATACTTTGCACCTCGTGGAGCATTAAAAGGCTTTTATGATGCCAAAGAGGGACGGGACTTTACCAGAACCGATAACAGTTATAATCCCCTGACTCTTGCCGGCGGCATCAATGTTGCAAAAGATGTAGCAGACGGGAATGTCAATGTCGCACTTGAACAGATTATCGCCTGGAATCCGGATGTAATCATGGTTGCAGCATCTTCTCCGGAAGACAGCGGTGTTCAATTCATCCTGGATGCTCCTGAGCTCCAGTCAATAAAGGCAATTAAGGAAGAAAAAGTCTACAATGTGTTCTATCCGAACTGTCGGGGAACACCTCATGACCGAAATCTTGTCAACATGTTCTACATGGCAAAAATGCTCTATCCAGACAAATTTGCCAGTGTTGACATTAAAACAGAGGCAAACGCAATTTATAAAAAATTCCTCGGAGTAGATGATGTATTCTCTGAATACATGGATTATCTGCAGTTTCCAAACACTCAAAAGGCATGAGAAGCATAATACAGTATAACGAACTCTGGCGTGTCCTTCATCAGAAAAAAAGGTCAGGGGGAGTTGACTGGGATAAACGTGCCCATTCTTTTTTTCGGACAGTATCCGGATCAACTGAAGCAGAAACACTGTTACCATCACTAAACCTTACAGATTCTGATACTGTTCTGGATATGGGGGCAGGTACCGGAAGATTTGCTATCCCTTTTGCACGATTTGTCAGACATGTCACTGCCCTTGAACCATCGGTTGAAATGGGATCATATCTTGAAAAGGGTATGAAAGAGGCTGGACTTACTAACTACTCCATTGTCAGAAAAAGATGGGAAGATGTTGAGATAGGAAAAGACATCCCCGTCCATGACATTGTCTTTGCATCCAATTCACTCGGGTTTTCAGACCTGGCAAAAGGACTTGAAAAACTTGATGCAGTTGCAAAAAAGGCGGTCCATCTCCTGTGGTTTGCAGGTCCGGAGCGCCACCCCATGGATCCTGAACTGAAAAAACGCCTGAGAAGAGAGAATGATTCAGCTTTCCAGCCGGATTACATCATTATTGCTCATGTTCTTCACGATATCGGAATATATGCAAATATACGGATAGATCCCATAAAAACCAGACACAGATATGATAACCTGGAAGAAGCAGTGATGTGGTGGTCAGAACGAGGAGATATCAGCCCTGATGAGATCCCAATCTTAAGAACGTTTTTATCCGAAATATTAGAACGTACTGATGATGACCGCCTGGTGATGCAACGAAGTAGATATCGAGCAAGGATTTGGTGGGAGAAGGAGAATCGTGCCGAATGAAAACCAGCTACGAACCAGTCTCTGAAGCCGCCAAAAATCACAGGCAGAAAAGGAATGAAAAACTCGCTGAGGTAAGAAAAGAGTACAAGAAGTTATTAGGGAGAAAGATTGCTTTTCTCTCCGGTATCGTTCTCCTCATTATTTTTGCAATCGCCTATATTATCACTCTGGGCCCACTGGGAATAACTATACCTCAGGTTTATGAAACTCTGCTTGCGCGATATTTACCCGGTTTTTTCAACATGGACTCAGTGTTTGAGCAGGTTGTCTGGAATATCCGGTTTCCGCGAATCATTGGCGGCATCTTTGCAGGATTTGGGTTTGGTATCTGTGGTTGTGTCATGCAGGCGGTCCTGAAAAATCCGCTTGCCAGTCCTTTTACCCTCGGTATTTCGGCTGGTGCACATTTTGGTGTAGCGATTGCTGCAGTATTCGGAATTGCGGTTGTCGGGGGAGCATACCTGCTTATTGTAAATGCATTTTTATTTGCAATGCTCTGTTCCCTTTTCATCGTTTCACTTGCGGCTCTGAAGGGAGCCACTTCAGAAACATTAATTCTCGCAGGAATTGCAGTTAATTACCTGTTTTCATCCCTGTCTCAGCTCATGGCATACTTTGCCAACGACGAACAACTCAGGCTTATGTCACTCTGGGGTATGGGAGACCTTTCTGCCTTTTCATGGAGTAAATTTGGACTTTTTGTTGTGATATTTGCTGTATGTACCCCTATTCTGCTGTCAAAGGCACGTGACCTGAATTTAATGACCATCGGTGATGATTCAGCGCTGAGTCTTGGAGTGAATGCCAACCGGGTGAGGATGATTACCATGATGGTTTCATCGGTACTCGTGGCTACGATTGTCTGCTTTACCGGAACCATCGGTTTCATCGGGCTTGTTGCACCTCATATGGCACGAATGCTTATCGGGACTGATCACCGTATCCTTATTCCAGCTTCAGGGATTCTGGGTGCATGTCTTCTTATTTGTGCAGATGCTGTCGCAATGAACATCATCGGGCCGACAATCATTCCAACAGGAATCATGACCGCCCTTCTTGGTGTTCCATTCTTCCTGTATCTGGTATTGAAAGGAAAAAGAAAGGAGTTCTGGCAATGAACATAAAACTCTCGGTTCAAAACCTGGAATTTGCCTATCAGTCAACACCGGTTATTTCCGGCATGAACATGGAAATTCCAAAAGGAAACCTGGTTTCTATTCTGGGACCGAACGGGTCTGGAAAGTCCACATTTATTAAATGTGTAGACCGGATCCTAAATCCGAAAAAGGGTATTATCTCTGTTGATGGAGAATCAATATCTTCATGTACCCGAAGAGATCTTGCAAAAATGATCTCATATGTCCCGCAAAGTTCGGTGAGGATATTTCCTCATTCTGTTTTTGACATGATCCTCATGGGTCGAAGACCTCACCTTGGATGGGTAAGTTCTGGTGAAGACGAAGAACGAGTCTGGGATGTTATTGCTCTGCTTGGTCTTGAAGAGATTGCACTTCATTCATTTAACGAATTATCCGGCGGACAACAGCAAAAAGTCCTCATAGCCCGGGCACTGGTACAGGAGACAGACCTGATGCTCCTTGATGAACCGACGTCAAATCTTGACATCTGGCACCAACTGGATGTCATGAGAATTGTATCAGACCTGGTTGGAGAACAGCAGATTACAACCCTCATGGCAGTTCATGATCTTAACATGGCTTCAAGGTTTTCCGATCTGATTATACTCATGAAAAAGGGAAGCATTCATGCAGCAGGAAAACCTTGTGATGTTCTGACTTCGGAGAACATTGCCGAAGTGTATGGGGTGAAAGCGGATGTTCATTGTCATGACGGTGTTCCCATTATCATCCCCTACCAGCAAATCCACGGGAATGGCTCCAGAAAAACCCCTTTTTTCAGTCAAATAACGTAATCCATAATGATGAAACTGGAGTCCGAGTAGAAGGAAAACTCCATTGGCTTCACGTGACCTGTACCCCTTACCTAACTTATAAGAGTGGAATGTCTGTGAACTTGCAGCACTTGCCCTTGTTGCTGCGGTTATCATTGGCGAATTCACCGCTGCCGCCGAGATAGCACTTATACTCACAATCAGGGAACTGGTGGAAGAGTATCTCTATTCCAGGACGAAGAAAGACCTGAACATACTGGTTCAGGCAGCACCCACAACTGCCAGTATCATCGAGAATGATATAATTCGTGAAATTTCAGTAGATGATATTAAAACTGGCGACCTGGTAGTGATACACCCCGGTGAAAGAATTCCAGTAGACGGGCTTGTTAAAACCGGGGTTTTTCAGGTGAATTTGCAATTCATTGATTTTAAATAGGAATATTAATAATTTTTGATATCCTCATGGACCAACAGAAGTACGGATAAATTGCGAAAAAGTTATCCTGGATTCATCCCGCCCTGCAGGTCATGATCCGGTTAATCTCTGCATTGGAGATTAACTTCCTGTTCACAAAGGCAGAGATGGTCAGAGTAACTTGGTTTCTTCTGTTGGTTTTGGAACTTTTGCTACCAGAACCCTGAATACTTCACTACTCTCGTTTATCCAACGGTGAGGGATCCTGGCTGGACTTTCCACAAGGCTGTCTTTTGTTACTTCTGCCTGTTCATCACCTATCTCAACTATCCCTGTCCCTTCAAGGACATAAAAGAAGACATCTACCGGGGTTTTATGTTTTTTTAGCGATTCACCTGGCTGAAGGGTTATCACAACCACTACTGCATGAGGGGAGTCAAAGAGTTTTCTGGCATCTACATGGTGTGGATTTGGGCTTGTTTCAGTCTCTGAAAGTTTTGTAATAATCATGTTTACACCTTATCAAGATTTATATAAGGAATCATGGTGAGTAACTCTGATTTTAATGTTTACATTCCAATGCGCTCCATGAATCTGGTAGTCCGTTCATCTGGTTTTGCATGTCTCTGGTAATATTCCAGTAGTCGCTGGACCAGATCACAAGCTTCATTCTCTGACAAACCATATGCAATTGGATCAGCAACTCTTGGTTTTCTTCCGCCATTCCCGCCAAAAAGAACAATCCATCCCCTTGTTGTCCCAATAAGTCCGATATCACGAATTTGGCTTTCACTACAACAACGCTGACATCCTGAAACACCTATTTTGATTTTTGCCGGAAATGTTTTGTCTGGTATAAGGGCCTGGATCTTTGATACCATCTTTATTGAATCCTGTGATCCCCATTTACACATTTCAGTGCCAAGGCAGCCCTGGACAAATTTCACACAAGGTCCAAGGTCAGGCATGGCAAGGTTTCCGAGCTCCTGGAATACTTTTTCGACATCTTCTGCCTTGATACCCGCCAGGATAATTCGTTGTCCTGATGTTATTTTCATTATTGGAATGTGAAATTTTCTCCCGACCGCAGCGATATGCTCAAGGTCTTTAGGGGTTACTATGCCGGATGGTGAATGAGTCATAATACCGTACGTCTTTCCATCCCTTTGCAGGAGTGCTCCGGTTACCTTTTTCATACTCGTTCATCTGGTTGATAGCACATATAACGATATAAAACTCCCGCTGATATAACTCAAACCAGGTTCCTGGGAGATGATAGATAATATTACCTGAATTGCTCTTATTCAGGGGCAGATCTCTTATCTATTCTGGTGATATAAGATTAAACCGGGTACTAATTGTAAAACGAGAAAATTATCCTGGCATAGGAGTGAAGTGATCTGGTTTTAATAATTAAAAAAAAATCAGGGTGTTGATTATCCAGTATAAGAGGTCATGTACCAGTTATAAACCATATCAAAATGTTCTGATATTTCGTCTGGTCCTTCAAGGGCAACCGGACCTATGTACATGAGTGGGATAAAGGCTTTTTCCCGGTTAAATGCATCAGAAAACTCGCGGAACATATCCATCTCATCAGAACCATCTTCAAGGTTTATCTGCTCCAGGATTGTATCAGGATTGTCTTCAAGATAAGAATCCAAAAAGTCATGGGCAGAATCACATGCGCTGCAGTAGGGATCATAAAAATAGATAACAACCGGTTCATCAAAAGCAGGAGCTGGTTCTTCCAGGTATTCTAACAGGTCATATTTGTCAAATTCAGATCCATCTTCAATAAATATGGTCGCTGACACGGGACAGAAAAAGATCACCAGGCTGATGAAAAAAAGACTGGAAATCACATTCAATCTAAATCGACGGAGTGCTTTGAACATAAAATTCATCTCTATAAATTGGTTAGTAATTTGGTATTATTTGAAACTTAGAGCGATTAGAATATATATTTTCTTCAAATTATGGAATTTTTCTCCAATGTATAAGAAAAAGAAAGAGTGCGATTATCATTTAACCTGATTACTGAGTAATACAGGATATTATGGTTTTTTTGTCCGGCTTGTGTTGTTGATTCTGCTCTGATACCCGGATTCAACCAGCAATGTCCTGACAATTACTTTTTTTCATTATTTGATATCTATAATAGATTGAACTTTCATATGATTCACCTATGACAGCACTGGCATCATCTCCATTTGCAAAAGGTGAGGCTGATATTTTCATCGAACCATCCATGGCAAATCGTCATGGCCTTATCGCCGGGTCAACCGGAACAGGAAAGACTGTAACGCTCAGGGTTCTGATAGAACAGTTCAGTTCCATGGGTGTTCCTGTTTTTTTACCGGATATCAAAGGAGATCTCTCAGGGATGTGCAGACCTGGGGGAGGAAATAAAAAAATTGAAGAGCGTGCCGGACTATTAGGGCTGAATGACTTCTCTTACGAAGGATTACCTGTCCGGTTCTGGGATTTGCATGGAAAAGAAGGCCATCCTGTTAGGGCAACAATATCAGAGATGGGTCCTCTTCTCTTATCCCGCATCCTTAATCTGAATAATACCCAGTCAGGTATTTTGTCAATGCTTTTCAGGTATGCAGACGATAACCAGTTACTCCTTATTGATATTGCAGACCTGATATCACTCATAACCCATGCACTGGAAAATACTGCGGAAATAAAGGGAAAATACGGGAATATGACTTCTGCCTCTCTTGGAGCCATTCAACGGGCAGTTTTCACCCTGGAGGAACAGGGAGGTGATTTATTCTTTGGCGAACCCTCTCTTCTCCTTGAAGATATCCTGGAAGTAAAGGATGGAAAAGGGGTTGTCAACCTTCTTTCTGCAACAGATCTGATGAAAGCACCAAAGATATACTCAACTTTTTTGCTCTGGCTGCTCTCTGAACTATATGATTTTCTGCCTGAGGCAGGAGACATGGAAAAACCGAAATTTCTTCTCTTTTTTGAAGAGGCCCACCTGCTCTTTACCGACACACCTAAGGCCCTTGAGGAAAAAATCATCCAGATTGTCCGGCTTATCAGATCAAAAGGTGTCGGAGTATACTTTATCACTCAAAACCCTGGTGATATCCCTGAAGCTGTTCTTGGACAACTTGGAAACCGGGTTTTGCATGCTCTCAGGGCGACGACACCTGGAGAG
>JAQVIE010000022.1 GCA_028695895.1 Methanospirillum sp.
AATTTCAGTAGCATGTGGGACATCCATGTACCTTGTAAAAAGCTCACGATATGTCTCTTCCTGAATCTGTGGATAGTTGAGCAGATAAGCAAGACGATGAAGGCTGAGCCGTTCATAATCTGCATCCGGATCAATGGCTCCAAACTTTTTTTAGATCTGAACAAGTTTCCATTTAAAAAGTGAAGTCCTCTTCATAGCAAGTTCGAGGATACCCTGGATATGTTCAGGCTTAAGATCTGTAAGTATCTCCCTGACATCTGTAACCGATATCTCTTTTGGCACCCTGAGAAGAATCCGGTAAGCATCCAGTTCAAGACCGATGGTGGTTCCAAATCGTGCTGACAGGAGTATTGAAAGGACTCTCCCGATTGCTTCATTGGTTTGATGCCCTGAGCAAATGTTTAAAACCACTCCTTCTTCTGAGTATTCAAGAGATATTATCTGATCAGTTGGAATGACCCCGTGATTTTTCTCTATCAACTCAAGAAATCCTTTTGCAAATTTTATGGATGTCTTATCACTGGTGTATGTTTCAAAATCCCTGGTCCTGCGCAATTTTCCGACTTCCATTGCAATCTCATAAGGGACTGGTATCTGTTCACCTTCCCAGGATGGAAGTTCCCCTTCAGCATTGCGGGCAGGTTCTACCGTAACCTTTCCTTCTTCAAGGTCCAGGACACGCCAGAGCTGACCCCGGGCAATAAAAACCGCACCAGTATGAAGTGAAGTTACAATAAAGGATTCATCAAGAGTTCCAACAGTTCTTCTTGTTACAATATCATATACAGGAAATTTGCGTTCATCCGGAATCATGGAGAGGTTTCCAGACAGATATCTCCGAGCCCTGCCGGTGGTAATTATCCTGTTTCCATCTATGCGAATAAGATAATGCTCTGTTAACTGCCTTGTTATCGACTCAAGAGTCTCCTTATCCCTGACTCCGACAGAAGACCTGGATATTATTTCAAAGACTTCATCAATGGATATCTCTCCATACTCAACGGCAATAGCTGCCACCTGGTTTCCAATAACGTCCCCTGCCTGGTAGGAAGGAATAACATCTTCCACTGTACCCTGCCTGGCGCGTAATGCAATTACCAGTGATTCACAAAGATCGTCAAACCCACTGGCAATAATTGTTCCTTTGGAGATCTTTCCAATCTGATGGCCTGCCCGTCCTATCCGCTGAACAAGTCTGCTGACCTCCCTGGGTGATCCAAACTGGATGACATGCTCTACGTGACCAATATCTATTCCAAGTTCCATTGACGATGTGCAGATGAGAGTTTTTATGTCCCCCTGTTTGAACCGATCCTCTGCCTCAATACGGACTTCCCTGGAAAGGGAACCATGATGCACATCCACATCCCCATCCTTTAGCAGGGCATGTCCCAGTGATTCTGCTGTTGACCTTGTATTGACAAATATAAGAGTAGAAGGACCTTTTTTTGTATGCCGGCGAACAGCCTGCACCTGACTGTCAAATTTTTCTCCGGTGAGTTCTACTCTGATGTCCAGGAATTTTGCAACAGGCACTTCAACGATAGAACAAGGTCTGTCTCCGGTCAGGAAACAGGCCACTTCTTTCGGATTTCCAACCGTGGCAGAAAGACCGATTCTTTGAAAATCCCCTGCATACCTGACAAGTCGTTCAAGTGCTATAACCAGCTGGGCTCCTCTTTTTGTCCCGGCAATGTCATGAATTTCGTCAACAATAACATATCTTACCGACCGGAGATGTTCCCTTAACCGTTTCCCCATGAAAAGAGCCTGGATTGTTTCAGGAGTGGTTATAAGCAGGTCTGGTGGATGGAGGACCTGTTTTCTTCGTTCGGCCTGTTTAGTATCGCCATGCCTGACTCCGATAGTAAGATCAAGATTCTGACACCACCATTCCATTCTCCGAAGAATATCACGATTTAAAGCTCTGAGTGGAGTTATATACAGAGTTTTAAACCCGTTCCCTTCTCTATTCAGCATCCCGTTTAAAACAGGGATCATGGCACTTTCTGTCTTCCCTGTTCCGGTTGGCGCAATCAGGAGCAGATTACTACCATTTAAAATTTTTGGTATTGCCTGTTTTTGGACCTCAGAGAGTTTAGAAAAACCCCTGTTTTTTATGACATTAATTATTCTGCTGTCAAGTTGCTGCATTCTTTTCATGTGCCAGATGTGACTGGAGATCTCCTGCATATGATCCATCAGGAAGCAGAATTTCTGCAGTTTCAATAATGAGCGATCTGGACAGGGGAGAAAAAGGTGATCGGAATATTTTTTCTATCCCATATCCGGTAAGTTCATTAAAGGAAGGAATCATCAATATCCGTGTTGATTCATCTTCATCAGTTTCATCAGGGAAAATATTTGAATTTACCTCTCCCAGAATAAAGCAAGGAGTTTTCAGGGCTACACCCACCTGATCTGTCAGTGAAACCACAGGGTGATGATGACCACAAAGAATAAGGTGACCGGAAAGTGCCGGATCTGGGATCATATGACCATGAAGGATACCTGTTGTGTCCAGAATAGAGCCTTCTTTCTTACTAATTTCTTCAGTTTTTAAAAATTCTTCAATTCCAGGATCATGGTTGCCAGGAGTCACTATAAATGGAATCAACTTTCGGATTGCAGAAAAAAGATTATTCAGTTCAAAAAATTCCTGGTATGAAGTACCTGGAATTCTATGTTTAACATCGCCCAATATAACCATCATATCAGGATCTGATTCAGTAATAAGATTACATATCCGGGTTATACGTTCCTGACCTCTTGATCTTATATAAAATCCGCTCTTTTGTAGTTCATGCTCAATCCCCATGTGAATATCAGCGATAAAAAGAATTCTTCGTTTTTTTTCTATTAAAACGCCGGGCCCTTCTGAATAAAATTCAATAATCATCTGGTTCAGTCAGAGAAGCTTCACATATCCGGGAGCAGGCTGATATACCTCATCCTCTGAAACAAGGTTCCTTATGGTATCTTTAACCAGATCATCGGGAAGAGCTTCCCTACGTGAATATTTATAAATATCATCAAGATGAATTCCCCGTGGCCCTGAGTGATTCTTAATGATTGATAGGATAAGTTTACCAGGATCAACAGGTGGACCTGGCTCTTTAATTACGTTAAGTGCTTTTTCTGCGAGTTCTGCATAAAATTTCAATTGTTCATCCTGGATATGATAGTGTTTTTGTGCATCACGTATTGTAGGTTCCACATCTTTTGAATGAAGAGAAGATTTCATCTTCTGTAGGTTTTCAAGCAGAAAATCAGCAGCTGCAATAATCCAGGCATCGCGATCCTCTTTTGTTGATATTTTACAGGTTTCAATAACCCACCTGATGCCTGAATTATTATTCGAACTAAAATTTTTCTCTGGGCTTGCGGTTATGCTTATAAATAATGGAGGTGTTAGATCATTTTGTTCCAAAATATCCAGTGTATGAGGTTTTAAGAGAAAACTGACTGCTCCTGTTGGATCAGCAATACGAATGATGTCTCCCTGTCGTCCGGGTTCATAAGAAGTCAAAGCCCCTGTAACCCAGATTTTTTTCACATTATGTCCTGCCAGGGAGATAACACAGGTTTCCTTATCCGGCATTTTAACAAGATAATCCATTTTCTCTATTTCAAATGAAAATAAAGGAATATATGCCGGAAGTAACTCTGCAACTGAAAAGTAATTTTTACTGTTATCTTTGTGTGTCACTTGTGCTTTTTTTGTTGGTGGTACAGGGTGATAGATGCATTGGTAATACCTGCGCTCGCTAATAAATGCTTATGCCTGGATTAAGGTCAAAAAGCGTGTTGTATAGTACAAATACAATCCGGCAGATATATATTACAAAGAAAAAACGTCTTGATTTTTATTGAATTGAGAAAAATCTATTAAATTATTATTATTTTTACAAGAATATCTTATAAAAATAATACTTACCCAGGTAGCGTGAATCATATATACAGCTGGAAAATTTCACTCAAAACCAGTAGAGCTTTTGATATGTTTTTAATTCATTGTGAGATATACTTGCGTATACATAATTTCGACCGCGGGTAATTTGTATGATGGGGAATGCTAATATTGTAAGGTGCCTTATTCTGGCTATTTTCTTATTATCAGGTACATTTGTATCTGCTGATGAGTTGGCCAATGAAGGATCAAAGGCACTGCAGGTAAATCTAGCTTCAATGCCTCTTGTTTTTATCCAGAACAATGGACAGTTTGAAGATAATGTATCGTACCAGACCCGATCAACAGACCAGGTAATTACGGTCTTTGAAGAGGGAATGGAATTTAGTCAGAACCCGGGCAACAGTTCCGTGTTCATGTTCCTGAATGGATCAAATCCTGATAAAAAGATCATCGGTCTTAATCCACTAAATGGAACTGCGAACTTTTATTATGGAACTGATCCTTCTGCATGGGTTACCGGGGCAGTTCTGACGTCAGGCGTAATGTATGAGGATGTCTATCCAGGTATAGATTTTACTGTATCAGGAACTGAAGGTATCCTGAAGAGTGAATTCATTCTTGAAGCAGGGGCAGATTCATCCCAAATCATGCTGATATACCAGGGCCATACCGGGATATCACTAAATGAAACTACCGGAGATCTGTTAATTGAAACTCCTGCCAGGCAGATAATCGACGAATCTCCTTATGCATACCAGGAGATCGAAGGGGAAAAAATAGAGGTGGGATGTTCCTATATCCTTGGACCAGATGCAACTGTAACATTTGAACTTGGTGAGTATGACGTCTCCCTTCCGCTTATTATTGATCCGGTAATGCGGTATTCATTATACTTTGGTGGCGATGGCCGGGATCAGGGCAATTCCATAGCAGTAGATGATAATGGATATGCGTATTTCATCGGAACATCCTGGTCAGACCACCTTAAATATTTCAAGAATCAAGACGTTAAAAAAGGAGAAATTTCTGCAAAAGGACTTGCCCCTGGAAGTGTCCAGCCATACTTTGGTGGTGGTGAAAAGGATGCATTTGTTGTAAAAATTGATCCGGACGGGGTTAATCTTGAGTATATTACATACATCGGAGGTTCAGGAACAGATGAAGGAACCGGCATCGTAATTGATGATGAAGGATGTGCGTATATAACCGGAGGAACTAATTCCATAAACTTCCCGGTAAAAAATGCTTACCGGGACAATAATGCAGGAAAGTATGACGCCTGGATGGCAAAAATTTCACCAGCTGGTGATGAACTTATCTTTTCCACCTACTTTGGTGGAGAAGGTGATGATTTCGGATATGCCATTGCCATTGATGATAAAAAGAATGTATTTGTAACCGGACAGACCCAGTCCTGGAACTTCCCGGTTGTCAACCGCTATCAGCTTTCACCATTTGGCGGACTTTCAGATGCATTCATTACAAAATTTGTACCTGAAGGTAACTCCATTATCTATTCTAACTTTATTGGTGGTTCTGCACATGATGCAGGAAGTGCAATCACAATTGATGCAAATGGATATGCCTGTATTCTTGGTCAGACAGAATCTCCTAACTTCCCTGTAATCAAACCGTACCAGGACAAATTAAACGGTCCGTTTGATGTATTTGTTACCAAGTTTGATCCAGAGGGTAAATACCCGGCTTCGTACTCAACATACCTGGGAGGAAAAGGCTGGGAAGATGGACGGGGCATCATTGCACTTCCTGATGGAAGTCTGACGGTCGTGGGAATTACCAAGTCATCTGATTTCCCTACTGTAAACCCGATTCAATCATCCCTTAAAGGTCTTCAGGATGGTTTTATAACCACTCTTAATCCGGATGGTTCAGCATTAACCCAGTCTACATATTTCGGCGGATCCCTGATTGATTCGATATTCGGAGTTGCTCGTGATGCATCCGGATATATTTACACTGTGGGAACCACAAATTCACCAGATTTACCAGTTGTTCGTGCTTATCAGTCAAAGCCTGGTGGTAGTTCAGACGTAATGATTGCCAAGTTTACTCCGGATATTTCAGCCACAGAATACGTTACTTACCTTGGCGGGTCAGGAATTGATGAAGGACGGGCAATTGCTGTAACCAGCGAAGGTGAGGCTTACCTTACCGGATATACAGAATCCAAGAATTTCCCGAAAGTCTGGCCATATCAACAAAATTACGGAGATGGTAACCGCGATGCATTCGTAGTAGCACTCTCTGAACATGATATGATTCCAGTGACGGACTTTGTTGGTGTTCCAACAGAAGGTGATGCACCACTCTCAGTTCAGTTCACCGACAAGTCACTTGGTATCCCGACTTCATGGGCATGGGAGTTTGGAGATGGTGGTACTTCCACTGAGAAAAACCCGTTACATGTGTATGAAAAACCAGGGGTCTACACAGTCTCTCTGACTGGTAAAAATATTGTTTCCAGCAAGAAAGAGACAAAAAAAGATTATATTCACGTATTCGAACCAGTAAAACCTCCAGTTGCTGACTTCTCAGCAGATCCGACCGAGGGTGTGGTTCCACTGACTGTAACCTTTACTGATCTTTCAACCAATGATCCTGAGACATGGTCCTGGTTATTTGGTGATGGAAGTACTTCCACTGACAGGAATCCGGTTTATACATATAATACTCATGGAACCTACACCGTCAATCTGACTGTAACAAATCGTGCAGGAATATCCTCTAAAGAAAAACCTGAGTTTATCCATGCACAGCCAGCAGTTATTCCACCGGTTGCAGACTTTAATGCCAATCCAACAAGCGGAATGGTGCCTCTGACAGTGACCTTTACTGATGTTTCAAAGAATGGCCCGACAGCTTGGAAATGGACCTTTGGTGACGGCGGTTCTTCAGTTGAGCAAAACCCTGTATACACTTATGTAAACGAAGGGATCTACAGTGTTACCCTGAATTGTAGCAATATAGCAGGTTCAGATGAGGTTACAAAACCCGAATTCATCCATGCCCAACCATCGGTAATTACACCGGTTGCAAAGTTCATCGGTGAACCAAGAACCGGAACTGCTCCTCTCAGGGTTATTTTCACTGATCTTTCAGAAAATGAGCCGACAAGCTGGGAATGGAACTTTGGAGACAATCAGGTTTCCTCAGAAAAAAACCCGGTACATAATTATGAAAAAGCAGGAAAATATACAGTTTCATTAACGGTTAAGAATTCTGCAGGAATGGATACCCTGGTTGAACAGAATTACATCATCGTAAATGAACCGGTTCTTCCACCAACCGCAGAGTTCTCCGGTTTTCCACAGGAAGGTAAAGCTCCTCTGACTGTAACATTCCTTGACCAGTCAAAGAATAATCCAAAACAGTGGTACTGGAAATTTGGTGATGGTACCTCATCAGAAGAAAGAAACCCTGTTCATACCTATACATCAGAAGGAAAATACACTGTTGAACTTACGGTAAGCAATGAAGGTGGGGCTGATACTAAGATCGTACCTGATTATATTACAGTAACTCCACCAGGTTTTCCACCAGATGCACAGTTCAGAGGATTCCCAACTTCCGGAACCTCTCCACTGACTGTCAGCTTTACCGATCTTTCAACAGGGGATCCAAACAAGTGGCAGTGGGACTTTGGTGACGGTTCAGTATCAAGTGAAAAACATCCCGAACACATATACAATGTCCCTGGAGAATATACTGTAACCCTGACGGTTGAAAATCCATTTGGAATGTCAACTGAGGTTCGTGAAAAATATATTCAGGTATATGCAAAACCAGTTCCACTAAAAGCCTCCTTTATGGGAGAACCAACCTCCGGAAAAGAACCACTGACTGTTCAGTTCACTGATTTGTCAGTTGGCAATCCAGAGACCTGGATTTGGAACTTTGGTGATGATCAGACCTCTGAAGAAAAGAACCCGGTTCATGTATACACTAAGGCCGGAGTATATACAGTATTCCTTACAGTGACCAGAGGTGAAGAACGATCCAGTGAGATTAGGTACCAATACATTACTGTCCTGCCTGCAGGTAAACCGCCGGTTCCTGACTTTGTTGCATCACCAACCAGTGGATTTGTCCCGCTTGATGTTCAGTTCACTGACCTTTCAACAGACAAACCAACTGCATGGAGATGGGACTTTGGCGATGGTCAGACTTCATTTGAGCAACATCCGGTTCACCGGTATATAACTCCCGGTTCATACACCATATGCCTGGAAGCATCGAATGAATACGGTGCTGCAGCAACCTGTAAAGATAACCTTATCAAGGCAACAGAAGCACCACTTGCACCAGCAGAGTTCTTTGGTAGTGTTACTGTTGATGGTAGTCCGGCATGTATAGGAGCGGTTATTGAAGCACGTGGAAGTGGTGTAGACACCGGCATATTTGGAAACCCTGTGACCACCAGTATTGAAGGTGCTTATGGAACACCTGATCCACTAACTGCTAAGGGTTCAATTAAAAACGGCGATCCGATAACCTTCTGGATAAAAGCCCAGGGAGCAAAAAACTTTGTTCAGGCAGAATGTTTCGATGTTTATACTGGAAAGGAATGGGAAAAATCATATCCATACAAGGGAGGATCCAAAACCCGCCTTGATCTTCGTGTAGGAGAAGCACCAATTCCACCAATGCCGGTTCTCCCCCATGAATTCTATGGAGAAGTAACATCGAATGGTATGCCAATGCCTGTCGGAACCATGATTCTGGTCAGGGGAGAAAACATTGTTGAAGGACATCGTGGCAATCCGCTTGCTGTAACTTCACCAGGAGTTTATGGATTTAATGAACTCAACAAACTGGTTGCACAGGGAGATTTGAAAGCAGGACAGGCACTTACCTTCTGGGTAATACCTGCAGGTTCTGGTGAGCCTGTCATGGCACAGGTCAGGAATGTTGATGCAGGTGGTGAATGGGCAGGTTCATATCCATACATGGAGGGAGGACTTACACGGCTTGACATCCGGATTGATGGAGGGACGCCTCCTATTCCGGTTGTTCCAATGACAATTTCAGGAACAGCCCTTGTAGATGGAAAACCCATCACCCCAGGATCCATGATTACTGCTGATGGAAGAAATGTCCAGATTGGAATTGATGGAAACCCCGTTTCAGTAGAGATCAGCGGTCGTTTTGGAGATGATAAAAAACTGACTGTTCAGGGTGATATTCAGACCGGAAGCCCGATTACATTCCTCATGTATGATGCTGCATGTGGCAACCAGTATATTGCGGAGGTAAAAGATCCACAGACAAGTGTCTGGTTATCATCCATTCCATTCAAGCCAGGTGCAAACATGGAGCTGGAGATAAGGTCCAGTTCAATCATCCCAGCCGAAAAAAAAGAAGGTGAGACTCCGGTAATTACTGCCTCTGTCCAGGATGAAGATCAGGTACAGATCCAGTAATTTTTTTCCTGATCAGGAAAGATAATCTGATTCTATTAAAATTTTCGTCTTTTTTCTCAACAATTAAAAATTTATTTCTTCCAGTTAAAGGTTAAAGTATAACTGGTTAAATATATTATTTTCTTTAAATATCTGATTGAATAATATGACACAAGGTTACAACAAAAATCCTGATGATCAAACCCAGACAAAACCTGACCTTTTAGAGACATTGACAGATGAGAACATATGCCAGGAAAATTCGGATAGTGTAATAATCTCGATAGAAGTGTCAGCCGGGAAAAAAAAAGAGATTTTTCCTGATGGATACAACCCCTGGAGGAAAGCATTTGGCATTGCAGTAAAAGCACCTCCTGTCGAAGGAAAAGCAAATAAAGCAATTATTAAGCTTATATCAAAATATTTTTCTATTCCTTCCAATTCGGTAACAATAATATCCGGACAGACCTCCTCAGTAAAGAAAGTCAAAATCTGCGGGCCGACACTTCGGTAGCGCCATATGGAGGCAACAAGCCGGAATGGTATGACTATCCA
>JAQVIE010000023.1 GCA_028695895.1 Methanospirillum sp.
GTTCAGAAATTCGGGGTTGATGTTCTTCGTCTTTACATTTTATCTTCCAATGCTCCATGGGAAGACCTGAAATTTAACTGGGACGAGGTATCTACAGTGAACAGGATGATGAATATCCTGTGGAATGTATACAGATTCCCACTTCCCTACATGATCCTGGATGGTTTTTCTCCAGTCTCTACAACTGAAGGGAAATATGATGATGATTATATTGTCCGTTCTATTAGAGAGATGCCTGAGATTGACCAGTGGATAATCTCAAAAGTCAATTCAATAGCAAGACAGATTTCTACGGATATGAAAGAATTTCAGCTTCATCGTGTTACCAGGCTTTTGATGAACTTTATCCTTGAGGATCTGTCAAGGTGGTATGTTCAGATAGTCAGACCTCGGATGTGGCTTGAAGAAGATTCTCCTGATAAAAAATTTGCATATGAGACGATTGCATACTGTCTTCGTATGCTTTGCAGACTTCTGGCTCCTTTTTCTCCACACATCACTGAAGCAATGTATAAAAATCTCCGTCTGCCAGGAGATCCTTTATCTGTTCATATGTTATCCTGGCCTGATGGAGATACACGACTTATTGATGAAAAACTTGAACAAAGGATGGATGTCATTCGCTCTTTTGATGAGGCGGTTGCAAATGCCAGACAGGCAGGTAAGAGAAAACTTCGCTGGCCGGTTCAAAACATTATTGTTGTTACATCCAGTGAATCTGTGATAGAAGCATTTCATTTAATGGAAGATCTCGCAAAAGACCGGGCCAATGCAAGAAATATTGAGATCGTACGTGGAAACTGGGAACGGATGCGGTACAATGCTGAACCTGTCATGAAGAAGATTGGTCCGTCATTTGGGAAGAAAGGACCTGTTGTCAAGGGGCTTATAGAAACAGCGGATGGGTCCGTTCTCAGAAAACAGCTTGAAGAATCTGGTTCAGTCACACTTAATGATGGAACTGAGGAATTTATTCTGACCGCTGAGCACATGACATTCAGTCAGTCTCTTCCTGACCTGGTATTTGGTGCAGAGATGACAGATGCTTCAATATATGTTGATACCACCCTTACAAAGGAAATTAAAGCAGAAGGATATACACGGGAGATCATTCGCAGGTTACAGGATATGAGAAAACAGCTTGATCTGAATGTTGATGATAATATTATAATTGATGCAATAATCAGCGATGACAATCTTCGGGAGTTACTAACATCACCATGGAAGGAATTAATAAAACAGGAGGTAAGGGGCAGGTCAATGGAGATATATGCATTGGTTAATGAAAGAGATGATTCGACCTTATTTCAACTGGATCGGGAGTGGGATATCGAAGGAGTGAATATTACTCTTGGAATATCACTTGCCTGATATTTTTATATCTCATCCAGGTTATCAAAAGGTCAAAGTCATTCAGAACGGCTGTTCCAGTTGAGACAAGAGCCAAAACAAGATTACCATCCATTATTTTCACCACCTCCCAGAGCAACAACCTTAGAGAATTGTATCGGTCCAGAGGTATGAGAGAAACGTAGCGTCGTTATATTAAAAAATTTTACGAAAAAGAAGCAAACTATTGGTTTCTAAGCCGCTGGAGGGATTTGAACCCCCGGCCTGCTGATTACGAATCAGCCGCTATACCACTAAGCCACAACGGCGTGCCATTATTGTACGCTGAATTTCTATTAAATAATTTCTTTTTTTGTTATCGATGTGTTGCGATGCACAAAATTGTTATTAGTAAATATTGTTATCAGAAATTTTCATTTAATCATAAATTTTTGAATTAAACCAGAAAATATAGGATATTTAATTTATTTTCATCATTAAATAAATTGATTTTCATACAATGATTTCCAGATTAAATACTTTTAAAGAAGAAACTATTTCTCTCTTTCCTATGTGATATATATGGCATGAAGATCGGAACTATACTACCGGTTCTTACTTTATTTCTTCTTTCTATACTGGCTGCAGGAGTTGTAGCAGAAGAGAATGAAATTGTATCCGGATGGTATGAACAAGGGCTGGAAGCTCTTGAAAATGAAAATTACGAGGAAGCAATTTCAAACTTTTTAGAAGCTCTAAAGGATGATCCTCAGAATGAACAGGCATACTCAAAGCTTGGTGGTTCTTACCTGATGATTGGTGACGTTGAATCTGCAATTCTATCATTTCAGAATGTAACCTCAATCAATCCTGAAAATGGAGCTGCATATGGCAATATTGGTTATCTGTTCCTTGTTGGAAAAGAAAAACCAGACCCGGTCCAGGCCCTTGAATCTTTAAACAATGCGGTCTTGTTTGTCACTGAAGATCCCGGTATCTGGATTAATAAAGGTATAGCTCACCTTCTTAGTACCGAGTCAGAACTTGCACTTGAATCCTTTAACAAGGCAATTGATCTTATACCTGACGGATCACGTGCATATTATTGGAAGGGAATTACTCTCTCTGATCTTGGTCAGATTGAAGAGGCCCATGAAGCATATGAAAAAGCAACAGAATTAAATCCTGAATTTAAGGATGCATTATATGCGAAAGGCATTGCAGAAAGTGCACTTGGCAATTTTGATGAAGCTGAGATAACCTTCAACCAGGTCCTGGCAATTGATGAAGATTATTCCGAACCATTCCTCACAGTCGGAAGTGACTCTGATGTTTGGGATAGAAAGGGACGGATACTCTTTGAAGTCAGAGATAGCCCGGATGAGGCACTAACGGCCTTTAACAAGGCAATTGAACTGAACCCTTTTAATGCAAATGCTCTCTATTACAAAGGCAGGATCCTCTATGATCAGGAAGATTTAATCGGGGCAATGGACGCCCTGACTGCCGCATCAGATGCAGATCCAGATATGGGTATTGCACATTACTGGAAGGGGCAGGTATACATTGATCAAAGCGACCGTTCAGGAGCAATTGCTGAATTCAGAACAGCAACAGAATTAAACCCGAACCTTGCAGATGCCTGGTATTACCTTGGTGGCCTGTTAAGTGACGAAGGCTCCTATGAAGAAGCAGTTACTTCTCTTGACAAGATGATAGAGCTCAGGCCTGACCTTGCAGATCCCTATTACCTGAAAGGTCTTACCCAATACCAGCTTGGTAATTACCAGGAAGCTGCAGACTCTCTTGAACAGTCAACAGCTCTTAGTGGTTCACAGATGGGTGAAGACGAACTTTCAAAGGCTTATTATACGCTTGGACTGGCTCGTGTTCAAAATGACGATAATCAAGGAGCTTCTGAAGCCTTTGCTGAGGCGGTAACACTGGACTCTTCCAACCCTGTGGCCTGGAATGATTATGGTGTAGTTCTCAACGAACTTGAAAAATATGAAGAAGCACTTGATGCCTTTGATGAAGCAATTGAACTGTCAGATTCTGAAGCTGAGTATTATTATAACCAGGGAACAACACTTACAAAACTGGACAAGGTAGAAGAAGCAATTAAGGCGTTTGATAAGGCAGCGGAGATTGAACCAAGCCCACGTGCTTATCTTGCTAAAGGTCTTGCATTACTCTCTTTAGAGAATTATGAAGAGGCTTTGAAAGAATTTGAATCTGCAATTGTTCTTGACGATGCAAAGGCTGATCTCTGGTCACAAAAGGCATTTGCTCTCTATAAAATGAACAAGATAGATGAAGCATCTGCTGCTATTGATAAAGCACTCAGCTTTGACCAGGATTGGCAGTATGCTCTTGATCTTAAGGAACTTATTGACAATCCAGAAGTCATAGATGATATTTCATCACAGGATGAAGAAGAAACAGATGAATTAGAGGAAAACGGGGAAGAGAGTCCTGAAACCTCAAGTTAATCTTTTTTTACAAAAGTTCTTTTATTAAGGTGCTGATAAGTACTGGGATCTACAGGTATTCATTCATTAACCCGTAGTTAAGTAACATGTGTCTTCTGCGTTGATATCCTTGTCTTATAATTCATGGATTATCAATCTGAAGAACCTATATCGTATCAACATCAGTAATATTATAGAGTAATAATTGGCATCTTTAAACGCCATGATATGCCAGTCCTGATATTCAGGTTTAGATCTGGAGGTTTTTTGTAAGATGGAAGAAACAAACGCAATTTGGATTGAAAAGTACAGGCCAAGGGTTCTTGAAGATATTATAGGACAACAGGAGATTATTGAAAGGTTGCGGTCTTATGTTGCAAAACGGGAAATGCCACATCTGCTTTTTACCGGAAATGCCGGAACTGGAAAGACAACCGCTGCAGTTGCTCTGGCACGTGAATTTTTTGGTGAAGACTGGCAGATGAACTTCAGGGAGTTGAATGCATCTGATGAACGGGGTATCGATGTAGTAAGAAATCAGATCAAACAATTTGCAAGAACCTCCCCCTTTGGATCTTCAACATTTAAAATTCTCTTCCTTGATGAAGCTGATGCTCTGACGACTGATGCACAGTCTGCCCTTCGCCGGACAATGGAGACTTATGCCCAAACCTGCAGGTTTATTCTTTCCTGTAATTATTCAGCAAAAATAATCGATCCCATTCAGAGTCGGTGTGCTATTTACAGGTTCAGGCCTCTTGGACGACAGGCAATTTCTGAAATGGTAAAAAGAATAAGTGCTGATCAGAACCTTAGTGTGTCAGATGAAGTAATCGATGCAATTTTTTACATTGCTCATGGAGACATGCGCAAGGCTATTAATGCATTACAGGGTGCAGCAATTTTAGGACGGGAGATAAGCCCTGATATGATTTTTGCTATTACGGCTACTGCAAGGCCGGAAGAGATTGAAGATCTCATCGAACTAAGCATTACCGGTAATTTTCTTGGTGCCGGTAGTGCCCTTCAGGCTCTTCTTCATGACCGTGGAATAGCTCCACAGGAACTCATTGGTCAGTTATATCGTGCGATTGTCAAAAGAGACCTTCCTGAAAGGATAAAAGTTCTTCTTATTGACTCCCTTGGAGAAACAGATTTCCGTTTATCTGAAGGTGCAGGAAGTGACATTCAGATGCAGGCTTTGATGGCGAAATTCGTGATGTATGGTGGTCGGAACAGTAATTAATCCAGGTAACACAGAGTCTTCCTTCCTGGAAGATTCAAAGGACATTCTGATTTTTACTGTACAGAATGTAAGGTTAGGTGTTCCTGCCCGGCTTTTGGATCATGTCATCCGCATGGTTGCAATAACTCCTGTCCCGGATGTTCCTCGCGGGATTGTCGGGATAATAAATTATCATGGCGATGTCCTTCCTGTTTTTTCTTTTAGGAAATTTTTCCTGCTTCCTGATAAAAAACCTGAAACCCAGGATTTTTTAATAATTATTAAAGAAAAGCGAAACCTGGCAATAATTGCTGAAACTATCTCCGGGGTTTACCATCTTGATGAAGAAATAGTATCTCCTGAAAATATCTCTCATGGTATAAAAGGTATCACGGGAATATATCGTTGTAATGATGGTTTGTTAATAATTTCTCATTTAACTGAATTTATAAATCAAGGGGTTCAGGGGTTAAATCCTGACTTTGAAGGAATTTTCTGACCTATGAATGATGGTCTGGATGATAATACAATTACTAAAATCAGGAATATTGTTCTTTCACATACTGGTATATTTTTTGATGATCTCCATATTAATGATCTTGTTCGACATATCTCATCTGTTTGTACAGATCTTAAAATCTCCAATAAAACTTGTATTGAACAAATAGATGATTCTTCTTTTCTAACTAAATTCCTTGAAATTCTGATAAATTATATCACTATAGGGGAGACATATTTTTTCAGGGATAATAATCTGTTTTTATATTTGCGTGATTATTTACTTCCTGATCTTATTCAAATACGAAGAAAAGAAAAAAAATTATATCTTCGGATTTGGAGTGCTGCCTGTAGTAGTGGAGAGGAACCTTATTCTCTTGCAATGTTGCTTCGATACTTACTTTTTGATCTGGAAGACTGGGATATTTTTTTAATGGCTACTGATATTAATCAGAAGAAGCTTGATAATGCTCAGGAAGGTATCTATTCAAGGTGGTCCTTCAGGAATGATCCAATAATTCCTGTGGATTCATTTTTTTCACGAATGCACGACAACCAGGTGAAAATTGACGATTCTGTCAGATCAATGGTACGGTTTGAAAGGATTAACTTAGTTCGTGATACTACTTTTTCTCATGCTTTTGGTCCTTCATCCCTGGATTTAATACTTTGTCGTAATGTTCTTATGTATTTTTCTCCGGATAAATCACATGAAGTGGTTGCTCACCTGGTGAATTCTCTCAGATTCGGGGGCTTTCTTATAGTATCCCCTCAGGAAATTGGAATAATCCAGGGGCATGGTACCAGGATGCTTAAGAAAGGTTCTGTTTTCCTTCATGAAAAAATTAATCCTGGATCAAAGACAGAAGTAAGCGATCCATCTTGTATTTCTTCTGATAATAATACAATAATTGATTTTTTTCCTGAAAATGAACTGCCTGAAGAAGATAATTTTGATGTTTTGGATATTATTGATTATCCTGAAGGAATTCAATTAATAGAAAAACCTGAACCTGGTATTAATTTATCTGGTACACTTGTTCATGAAAATGAAGATCCTTTATTTAACCAACTCATTACTGACAACTTCCTGGATGAAGCAGGCAGGATAATATTGCAATCAGGTTATGATTATACTCCCTTGTTAGTAAAACAAATGGAGATAATTATCAGAGCTTATGCGGGAAATGGAGAATATGATAAGGCCCTTGGCTGGAGTGACAGGCTTATTGCTGTTGATGTCTTAAATCCACGGCCATACCTGTTAAAAGCTGCTATTCTTGATGAACAAGGGCTGTTTAATAATTCCCTGCAACTGCTTAGACAGTCATTATATGCATATCATGATTACCTTCCTGCTCATCTTGCAATTGCTGGAATTTATTCAAAAACAGGAAAATTAGATCTTGCAAGGCACCACTATGAGATGGCAATTTCCATACTTGAAGCAAAAGATGAAGATACTATACTTGAAGAGACGGAGGGTATACCTGCACAGAAGATGAAAGATATGATAAATATGCTTCTTCGGGAACGATAATAATGACAGAACCTGCATTATTTTATGAAGATCAAGACGATACTGAAATTTTACGGGATCGTGCCCGTATCCTTGCAAGACCCCTGGAAAATAAAGAAAAAGACGAAGATAAGATTGAAGTCCTCTCATTTCTTTTAAATGGTGAAAGATATGCAGTTTCAATGGAGTATGTCAAAGAAGTAACTCTTCTTAGTCAATTAACCTCTCTTCCCGGCACTCCGGATTTTATTCTGGGAATTATCAGTATCAGAGGTAGAATAATATCTGTTACTGATTTAAGAGTTTTTTTTAATCTTCCCAGAAAAGGTCTGTCTGACTATAATAAAATTATAGTGCTGTCCGGAGAAGGCATGGAGTTTGCAATCCTGGCAGACCAGGTTGATGGTGTATCCTGGCAGAATCTTGATCAGCTAACACCCATTCCAGAGACTATAAAAGGTATAGGAAAAGAGTTTCTGTCTGGAGTTTTTCCCGGAACTCTCATATTTATTAATGCCAAAGTAGTTCTTACCCACCCAGGTCTGGTTGTTGTTCGCACAAATTAAAAAAAGTTGATAATTATGATTAAATTTTCTCATCTATCTGAAAACTTTTTTTGGAAATTAAAAAAAATCATTATTGTTGTTGAGCACAACTTTTCAAAGTTTACATGGTGAATTATGAGCATTATTTCATTATTAAATAATATCAACATAGGAAAAAAGCTATTTAGTGGATTTGTTCTTGTTATTATTCTAATGTCGCTTATTGTAGCTACTTGTCTGATAAGTGTGGATAAAATTACAAAAGATTTAGATCAGCTCTATTCAGAACAGACAGTTCCGTTAACAAATATTGGAAATGTAGAGACTGGTCTTCATTCAATTCGGGCTCTTGTTTTCAGATCAATTGCCATACCTGAGGAACGGGAACAGGATTATAATAGATTTCTTTTGGAAATTGAAAAAATTGAACCTGTTATCGAAGAGATGAAAGTTTCCGGATTAAATGGTGGCCAGGATAACAGTTTTCTAACTTTTTTGGATCAATGGAATAGCTATAAAGAAGCTGCAACTCGTGTTTTTGAACTTGAAAAAAGCGGGAAAGAGCGGGAGGCAAAAATTTCTATCATGAATGGTGGGGAACATGCAAATGCCAGGCGGGCAACGGATTCGACATTTTCATCTCTTAAAAGCAATCTTATGAAGGATGCACAAAAACAGATGAAAATGGCCACTGAAGAGAAAAACTTTTTAATTTTTTTGATTTCGATTATTGGAATTGGAATTGGTCTTGTAACAATACTTACAGCATTTATTCTTACCAGGAATATTACCACACCAATAAGTGAACTTATTAATGTTGCTGGAAGAATTGGAAAGGGTGACAGTTCTGCAAGGTTTACATCAGAACGAAGAGATGAAATAGGAACATTAGGTAAGACTGTGAACGAAATGGGCAGGCACATTACAACCATGGTTGAAGATGCCAATGTTCTGACCGAAGCAGCTATAAAAGGTGAATTGTCATACCGGGTTGACACTCAAAAACATGAAGGGGATTTTGGAAAGATAATTAAAGGAATTAACTCCACTCTTGATGCTTATGTCAAACCGATGAGTATCACTGCAGATTATATTGATGAAATGGCACATGGAGCTATTCCGCCAGTAATAGAGGAATCCTTTGCCGGCTCTTTTGAAGAAGTAAAAATCAATCTGAATTCCCTTGTTGCTGTACTCCATGAAAGGGATCGGGATATTAAATTACTTATCAACAATGGTATTGCAGGTAACCTGGATTACCGGGTTGATGTAACCAATTATAAGGGATATAGCAGGGATATGTTTGATGGAATCAATAAGATGCTTGATGCCATTATTGGTCCTTTGAATATTGCTGCTGAATATGTTGAACGGATTTCATATGGAGATATACCTGAAAAGATTATTGAAGAAACAAGGGGAGATTTCACTCTTATAAAAAACAATCTGAACCAGTGTATTGATGCAGTTAACCTGATGATAGCTGATGCACGTATGCTTTCAGAGGCTGCAGTAGAGGGCCGTCTTGATACCAGGGCTGATGAACTGCGTCATCAGGGAGACTTCAGAAGGATAATTGAAGGGGTAAATAAAACTCTTGATTCAGTAATTGAACCGGTTCATGAAGCCATGAGGGTATCTGCAGAGTATACTACAGGAAATTTCACAGCACGTGTAGATGAGAGGATGCATGTTCAGGGGGAATTTGTATCTTTTAAAAACGCCCTGAATGGTATCGGTATTGAATTGTCAAGGATGATGTCTATAATTAATGATGAGTTATACCAGGGTGTTAATGTTCTTTCTGCAGCGTCTACTGAAATTTTATCGGTGACATCTCAATTATCATCTAGCACGGCAGAAACAGCTTCAGCAGTCAATGAAACATCGGCAACCGTGGAAGAAGTAAGAAAAACAAGTGAAGTAACAAATCAGAAAGCTAAGACTGTTTCAGAAAAATCCCAGGCTGTGAACCAGGTTGTAAAGAACGGACAGACATCTGTTGAAGAAATCATTACTGGTATGAATCATATTAATCAACAGATGGAATCTATCGCATCAAATGTCATTCGTTTGTCTGAACAGAGTCAGGCCATCGGTGAGATAATAGTAAGTGTCACTGATATTGCAGAACAATCAAACCTGCTTGCGGTAAATGCCTCAATAGAAGCGGCTAAGGCAGGGGAATTTGGCAGAGGATTTGGTGTGGTTGCACAGGAGATTAAAAGCCTTGCTGAACAGTCAAAGCAGGCTA
>JAQVIE010000024.1 GCA_028695895.1 Methanospirillum sp.
ACAGCCACCTGCCACAAAGGTAAAATCTAAAGTTACTTCTGAACCTTCATCCCCTGAAACAGTATTGCCCCAAGCTGAAAATGAATCATTTGTAAAAGTACCACCAAAAGAATACAGCCAGCTAAAACAGGTTACCCAGACATCTTACCTCCCATATAACCGGCCGGTATCAACTGAAAATCGCTTGTTTCTAACAATATATGAGATATTAAATCAGGCATTTGCAAAAAATGCTACAGCATATGTATATAATCTGATAACGCCACCGCTCTACATTGAATTAGGATTTTACCCGGAATATGTTACTGACGAACAGGAAATATATAAAAGAACAGGAGATAAAGAAGGCACAATTAAATTTACAAAAACCCATCCATCCCAAAATGCATGGTTTGAAATGCGTGTGTATGATACAGATACAAACCAGGAAATTCTTCGCGAAGGTTATGGAAAAGTATATAGTCTTACTAATAAAACAGCTGTCATAAGAAGAGCAGGGACCTTCCAGTTTGACTTTATGGGAGATTCAATAGCTGCAGATATTGCCATGAAAATTCCAGTGGATTCCTCAACAATTGATACATTTTCAAATGTTACTTCCCTTATAGATGATCAAAAAACTAAATCCGGTTTACTCCCACCAATATTTCTTAAAGAAAATGATATTGGGCAAGGCTGGCAAAAATCAGGAGATCTCATCCATACTCCAGTAAAATATTCTTCAATCTTAATTAACCCTTCTTCAGGATCAAAATTATCACAGGATATTTCAAAATACCCTGGAACACAGGATGCTGTCACAAATTTTGCTCAAACAAAAAATGCAAATACTGGTGAGACTTTTGTTGCTATAATATCAGGTGATGAAGGATATGGTTTTGAGTCAGTCAGAAAAACGGGTGTAGTATTCAGACAAGGCGCATATTTAGTACAGCTTACCAGTTATTCTATCCCGCCTGTATCATTTGATGAATTAAAAAGACTTGCTACACTTGTTTCTGGAAGAATCCGTCAGACATGAATCATTATTTTTCCCTGATTTTTGATAAAAGATTCAGATCATTTACATTTAAAAAAATATCCTTTTCAGGGGCCAGATTTATCAGGTCTTGAACTGGAATGTAATTTGTATTAAGATTCTTAACAAGTGCTGTCAGACTGCGTTCATCATGAGTTTCATAAAATCTTCTGACAGAATCACGGCGATACACTGCACATAATGGTTCATATTTTCCATCTTCCCAAATTGGAACAGCTGCATCAAATCCTTCTGATAACTTGATAAGATGGGTGATTACCACACTTGACAGGAAGGGCATGTCACAGGCTGTAGCAAAAAAAAGTTCACCATTGGCATGCCATGCACCTGAGTGAATCCCTCCTGACGGCCCCTGGTTTTTTCTGATATCATGAATATATATTACCGGATTATTATCTGGAAAAACAGCAATCTGTTCTTTATCCCGGCATACGACAAGAATTTCATCGACACAAGACTGAAGCTCCTCAATCTGTCTCTCTAAAAAAGTTTTATTTTCACAAGTAAACAGGTATTTAGGATATCCATTAGCCCTTGTTGCCCATCCGCCAACCAAAATAATTGCTGAAATCATATTAATCGTCCTGAAATTTTGCAGCTGAATTTTTCTTCCTGATTCTTGCTTCAAGGTCCAATAGATCCTTTTTTATTGAGATGTCAGGGGAATAACCACCAAGGCCTTTTATTGCAACAACACGATGACATGGTATTAGTATTGGTGTCATATTTCGTTTCATAGCCATGCCAACCACCCTTGGTACGGTTCCTGCAATCTTTGCAATTTCACCGTATGTTCTGGTCTCTCCATAAGGAATTTTCAGAACCTGCCTATATATTTGTCCAAATGTGGTTTCATCAGTCTCATGTATGCTTTTAAGTGGGGATAGAGATGTTTTTTTCCCTGCAAGATATTGAGAAAAGGAGACTGGAACAGGACCTGGAACACTCTGTTTAACAAACCGGATTTTACTTACTACATTGTCTAAATTCCAACTGATGTAAACAAACCAAAGACCAAACCTGATTGAACCCTCCATCATTTCCACCTTTTTAACATTGCCGGAAAGGATTGGATATTGATCTCCTGGATCTCTTCCTGCATCCATTCAGGTAATCGCTCTTTAATGGAAGGTTCAAGAAAACGGTTATCACCCATAATTAATATCCCTCTATCTTCAGGGGTCCGGAGTACTCTTCCTAAGGCCTGAAGAACCTTGTTTAAAGCAGGAAGGGTGTATGCGATAAATTTTCCTTCATCACCATATTGCCTGGTATAATATTGCATTATCATCTGCCTGACCTGATTCCAAGGGGCAAGAGGAAGACCAATAACCATGGCCCCGGTCAGCATCTCACCACGATAATCCAGCCCCTCAGAAAATTTTCCTCCGCATACTGCAAACAATATTCCTTTCTTTCCTTTTTCTGGCAGACTCATAAATCTTAATAATAATGGTCCTGCTTCACTGCTATCCCTTGGTTCAATAAAAACTTCACGGTCATGCAGGTACATCTCAACATCTCTTGTGACAGATTCAAGCATCTGGTATGATGGAAACCAGACCCCGATATTTCCAGGAATTGTGCAAAAATTTCTGATATATGATACCATCCGTTTCATATTATCGTCTGATTGACGTTGGGAAAATGCAGACGTGATATCTGATGATACCATTAATATACGGTTCTTTTTTGGAAAATGGTTGGGAAGTGAGAAGAGTGAAACCGGGTAGTCAACAGGAAGTGCTCTGAAATAAAGTTGCTTATAACTGCTTAGCGGAGTTAAGGTTCCGGAGATATACACAGAACAGAAATGTTCTTTTGCAAGAATTGATAGGGCAGGTGAAGGATCAATGTTTCTGACTTCAAGAAATATATTTTCATTGTCTTTTCGAAATAATGTCAGATATGATGGATTGGTCCCGGAGTTATGTAAACGGTAAAGAAAAGTAGAAAGGCGTTCGATACCTGTTGTCTTGAAATCACCTTTTTTACTATTAGATTCCCTAATATTTTCCGCGAGATCCATGAAATCGTCTACTACTTCTTCCATTGTTGCATACAAGGATTCGCGAAGTATCATCCTGCTGAAAATCTGGGGATCAAACCAGTCTTCAGCCTCGGTAGAACGTTGCAAACCATCCAGAAATTTTTTTATTCCTGGAATCAGCCGTCTGATTGCTTCTAATTCCTTAACGTCTCTTTTAATCGAAGAAATATCATGATCTGCCTGTTCAAGAGCACGGTGGTCAAGACTGACTGACATGATATCCTGCATCACGTCCCCGCAGTTATGTGCTTCATCAATGAGGAGTAAAATATCTGATGGTTCCCGTTGTAGACTCAGGTATAACTGTTCACGAATATTTTCATCCATGATGTGATGATAATTACAGATGAGAACGTCTGCCTGCAGTGAAGCCTGTGTCATTACTTCATATGGACATATTCCTGCACATGATTCTCTAAGCACATCTGGTTTTATACATCTTTCAATAACCTGCAAAGATAGATTTCTGCAGGCATCAGATGGAATCAGCCTAAATCCACCCGCTTTTTCATTCTGTATAGTTTTTTTGCTCCTTATAAAGAACGGACATATTATCGGGTGTTCTGGATCATTTTTTCTTATCTGGTCAATGATTACTTTATCTTTGGATGGATCAAGTGATCCCCTGTCTGCACGTTCGCGAATCAGCGCAGTTGAAAAACCCTTGACTGCTTCACACTTGCGATATATGTCTCCAAATCCGCCAAGTGGACACATCGAACTTTTCCCTACAAGGTATGAAAATTTTAAATCCGGTTGTTTTTTCCGGATGAGTTCAAGTTCCCTGATATATGTTGAAAGCTGGGATATCGTTCTTACAGCCACAATAATCTGACGATCTTTTCGTTCGGATAATAATGCAGATATAACTGAAGATTTCCCTGATCCGGTTGGTGCATCAATAAGGAGAGCTCCACCTGTTTTAGCGGTTATTGCAGCCTTGTTTAGCATTTCTTCCTGACCTGGTCGAAAAGATGGATATGCAAACCAGTCCTGAAGTTCGGTCATCTTAAGTTGATTGCCCTTTAATGCATAAAGAGAATCCGAAACATAACAAAAAAAGTATGGAGTTATACAATTCCATTTTCATTAAAAGTCATAGAATATTTTTTATCTGTTATCTGAATATGATTTGAAATCCAATCTTTTAGAAAGTTCATAATATCAATGGTAAGTCCTAACTTATTTGCCTGATAATCCCTTATAAGTAAATCATTTTTATTTATCAATTAAAATATAACTTAATTATTATTATCGAAAGTGAAGAATTAAAGTGAGATGAAATATATTAATACTATGAACAATCTGACTGACAGTAAATTTAATTTTAGAAAAAATTTTCAAAAATATTTTGTTTTTATATTATTACTAATTTTTTTTATAATTGGTTATTGTTTTGCAGATGAAACAAAAACAGATGAAAATATTATTTCTGGCAAAATGAACGAATATTATATTAATACATTGCCAATAGTCATTGATACGCCAGGTATTTATTATCTAAATTCTTCTGATACAATTGATGAATCCGCGATAAAGATTATCCATTCTGATATTGTTCTTGATGGTTTTGGAAAGACACTTAATGGCAATATGTCAGCTGGTTCATTAGGAATTTTCGTAAATACTCCTCAATGCCAGGATAACAATATAATAATAAAAAATCTGACTATTACAGGTTTTGAAACTGGTATCAGGTTAGATAACTCCAATCAAATTTTCCTTGAAGATGTTCATCTTATCTCCAATCTTCGATCAGGGTTAAGTATTGAATCTTCAGGAAATATCGAAATTAGTGAGTGTTCATCCAAGAATACTAATAATGACATTTCCGGAGGTTATGGCATTCAGATAATGGATTCTAATGAGATAAAAATCAGAAATGCCCAGGTAACCGGTAATGGAAAAAGTGGAAAACCAAACTCAGGAGGAGTTATGATAACAAATTCTCCCAGAGTAAGCATTATTAACAGCCAGGTTACCTCCAACCCCGGATTTGGGTTAAGAGTGGAGAGGGATACTGATAATTTTATTTTATCAGAATCTGAAATTTCTGCAAATTATGCAGATGGAATTATAATAAATTCCTGCATGTTCCCAACCATTCAAGATTCTGTTCTGAGTAAAAACAAGGAATCTGGTGTTGAATTGGAAAAAGTAAAACAACCTACTATTACCGGGAACACTATTTCACAAAACACCCTTGGGCTTAGTATAACCAACACAGAAGAGATGGTATTGTCAGGTAATACCTTAAATAACAACAGGATAGGTTTTGACATTTCAGCATCAGATATCAGGTACTATAATCACCAGATATCATACACAAACACAATAAATTCCCGTCCGCTTCTTTATCTGAATGGTGCACAAGACAGAAAAATCGGACCTGGGACAAACCCATCAATGGTTATTATCGTAAATTCATCTGATATTTCTGTTTCAGATTTAGTTCTTTCGAAAAATTGTGCAGGAATTATTCTGGCTAATTGTGAAAACATCACCCTTTCTTCAATTTCTTTTATGGAAAATGGTATCGGCCTTCGATCGGAATTTGGAACTAAAAACCTGGTTTGTAAAAATCTTCATGCAGAGAGAAACCTGTTAAGTGGATACTATCTTTCAAATAACAATAACTTCACACTTTCGTCCCTTTATGGACAAGAAAGTCCATCTGGTGTTATAATTCACAATTCTGTAGATGGTTTATGCAATAATATCTTTATGTCACGAATTTTTGGAATAAAGTCTCGATTACCCTCAGGTATCACTCTGAGCGGATGTAAAAATGTAACTGTAACCAATTCAGAATTATCACAATGTTCATATGCCGGACTTTTATCTGATTCAAAAGATATCGTCCTGTCCAACAATTTCTTTATCTTCAATGAATTTGCAGGTTCTGTAATATTATCCGGACCAGTTAATATTCATCAGAATTCATTTCTTAAAAATGAGGATACAGGTTTGGTTATAAGAACCAACCAGAGTTCTGTAATTCAAAATATTTTTGAGGAAAACAAAAAACTGGGATTATTAATTTTACAGGGAAATGAAAATTTATTTGTTGAAAATATTTTTAATAACCTGGAAAATTGTTTAATCCAGGAACCTGTTTCCTATAACATCTGGAATGGAACAAGGGGCACCAGTTCTGAACCTTCTATGGGAGGAAATTACTGGGGAGACCTTGAAGGTGAGGGATTTTCTGATCTTTGCAGTACTGATATTGATGAATATTGCTCAATTCCATACATTATTCGACAAAACAATATAGATTTCCATCCACTCTCTAAAAAAGAAATAATAAAAACATTAACAATGGTTACAGACCTGAACCAGAATGGTTATGAAGACCTGCATGATGTAGTAGTATATATGAACAAGCTGACTTCCGGTGATACCAGTTCACTTTATGATTACAGTGGGGATGGAAGAATAAACTTGAATGATGTCGTTGCACTATTTAACATAATTACAAAAAATACAAACAAAGCATTTGCATAAGATGAGAGGTAAAATTATCTTTCTGGAAAACAAAAATTCATTCATATGAACTTTTTTACGGATAATAAAAGGAGTCACTGGTGACATTTGAAAATCACATTTCAGCAAAAACAGGCCTCCCACCAGGTATTCCAGTATATATTGGGAAAAATGAGCCTGAAAATACACAAATATCTGCTTTTGTTTACACCGTTGATGAATTCCGGATTTTTTTAGAGATATCTCCTGCAGATATTATCAATATTCAATCAAAAGATGAAATATGCTGGATTCACATATCTGGTCTAAAAGATATTGATACTATTAATTCAATTTTTACAGATGCAGTCCTTCATCCGCTTATCGCAGAAGATATATTTAATACAAGGAGCAGGGCAAAAATTGAAGATTTTGGTGACGTTTTATTTATCATTCTTGATATTATTCTTTCAACTGAAAATGAAATAAAGACCAAGAAGATTGACATAATAGTTAAAGAAAACCTCCTCATATCAGTTTCTGAAACAAATAATCCATTTGACCATATTATAAAACGGATATCTCATCCGAATGGTAAATTCAGATCTCACGGTATAGATTACCTGATGTATTCAATAATTGATTCTGTCGTTGATACTTACTTTTTTGGTCTGGAAAAAATTGAGGACATTGCAGAAATCCTTGAAGAAAAGGTAGTTCAGGATCCTTCTTCTGAAATAATCAGAGATATTCAGCATTTCCGACATACACTCATAAAATTCAAAAAACAGGTCTGGTCCTTACGGGAAATTATCATGTACCTTGACAGATCTGAGTCAGATATCATAACAGATTCAACAAGGATTTTCATGAGAGATGTTTATGATCATGTGATAAAAATTTTTGAGGATCTGGATGTCCATCGGGAAATGGCTGAAGGAATCATGGAAATTTATCTCTCATCTGTATCTAACCGGACGAATGAAATAATAAGAGTTCTTACAGTAATTACCGTAACTTTTATTCCATTAACTTTTATCGCCGGGTTTTATGGCATGAACTTTTCTGATCTTCCAGGAACAGATATTCCTGGAGGACATATAGTAATTTTTGGAATTATGATCCTGATATCTGTTATAATGTCAGGGGTATTCAAATGGAAAAAGTGGATTTAATTATGAAATATTGACAGCATCACGAATTTTTTTATTTGATACCCCGTAAGGCCCTTTTACAGTCAAGGATATGGTATATATCCCTGGTTTTACATAGGTATGTACCGGATTCTGTTCAATTGAATCACTACCGTCGCCAAAGTTCCATGACCAGGATTCAATGGTTCCTGTGGATAAATCTTCGCAACTTACAGAAAGAGGAGTTCGACCACTCTTTTTATTTACAATAAAGTCTGCAACAGGTTTTGATAGTCCTGATAATTTTGTATTGCTTACATTCAATAAATTCTGTTTTTTTGTTTCAGATTTAAAAAAATGTGAGTTCTTATCTTGTTTGTTGGTTTGTTTAAGAGTTGGTCCAATGGTTACTAACTGGTCTGCCGAGCTAATTCCTGAAGGTCCATAAACAGTTAATTGAACAACATATATGCCAGGTGTTGAATACCGGTGAATGGGATTCCTGGTTTCAGTTACTACTCCATCACCAAAATTCCAGAGGTAACGGTTAATGGTTCCTGTAGATTTATCGGTGAACTGAACAGATAATGGAGCGATTCCTTCTGAGGGATTCATGGAAAAACCTGCCACAAGTGGTTTTGGTGAGGGAGAAACAACTATGTATCCTTTCCTGCTGACCTGGTTTGTTCCAGCAGGTCCAAGGACCGATAAGGATACGGAAAAGATACCAGTTTCATTGAACTCATGAGAGGGATTTCTTTCTGTTGAGTTTGTTCCATCGCCAAAATTCCATCTCCATTCAGAGACTTTTCCAAGCGATTGATCAGTGAACTGAACAGTCAATGGTGCGTAACCGGTTCTTTTATCTGTTTTGAATCTTGCCTGAGGCGGTGGAGAGAAGGATGTACCAACAGTGATGAGGTCTTCTCTTAATTCTGTTGAAGAGCTATCCGGTCCCTGAACCTGTAAACTGACAGAATATGTTCCTGGTTGAGTATATGTATGAGTTACTGTCTCTCCTGTGTCTTGAATTGAATCTCCAAAGTCCCATAGCCATTCTGAAATTGTACCGGATGATTCACTATGGAATGTAACATGTAGCGGGGCAGGACCAGATACTGGTTCAGCAGAGAGAAAGGCCATTGGTATTGAAACCGTCTCAGTCACATTAATCAGATTATTACTAATTATTTCCTGAGTTAATCCCTCATATTCACGAATGAGATGAACAGAATATGTCCCGGGTTCCTCATACGAATGAATTACTTCTGGTTCATTAGAGGTTGTTCCATCACCAAATTTCCAGAGATAAGTTCCTTTTTCTTTTGCCCAGGTTGAGCTGAAATTTACAAGGAGAGGTGCAGGACCTGTCTTCACTGATACAGTAATATTAGGTATAAGAATCTCTTCAGATTTTTCTGTTACTCTGGTAATTTGTGTGGGCTCTGTTATTGTGGGAGAGATTACTGTTTCATTTGTTTCCTGTTCAACATTTTCAGATTGATGCGTTTCATCAGGCATTGCTGATGGCATTTTCTCAGTTAATGAAGTTGTTATCTCCGGAATGTAATCATTTACAGTTATTGACTGATTATTGGTATATTTGTCTTCACCACCAAGGCCTTCTACCATCAGGGTAACCTGGTAGATGCCTGATTGATTATATGTATGTGTAGCTTCCTGTGATTTTGCTGAAATACCATCACCAAAATCCCATACCCAATGATCGATTTCTCCTTGTGACAGGTCAGTGAATTTTATAGTAAATGGTGCATAACCTTCTGTCTTGTTGCATGCAAAACTTGCAACCGGTGGGGAAGACGGCTTAGTTACATTCACAAATTTATTTTTAGTAATAGTGCGGGTTTGTCCTTGTTTATCCTGAATTATAAGACTTACATTGTAAACACCTGGATTTGTGTAGGTATAAACCGGGTTCTCATCTTTGGAAGAGTTTCCTTCACCAAAAGTCCATAAAGAACTTACCTCATTACCTGTACTTGTTTTCTCAAATGATACTGTAAGTGGTGCTGTTCCTTTGGATGGCTCAGCAGTGATTATGATTTCAGGAGAAATACC
>JAQVIE010000025.1 GCA_028695895.1 Methanospirillum sp.
TGGGGCTCAAACCCGGCACATGCCCACCCCCGCCACATGTCCAGGTACTCTATCTTCCCCCGTGGTTTCTTTACTGGAAAAGGGCAAAAGAAGAGAACAGTCATCGTAATTGACCCCAGGTACACAGATACTGCGAATGTCGCTGACTACCACCTGCAGGTCAAACAGGGTCATGATTACGAACTTTTCAATGCATTCCGGACGGTTGTGAACGGGTATGGAGATGACCTTCCTGATGAGGTTGCCGGAATCAAGAAGGAGACCATCATTGAAGTTGCAGAGATCATGAAGAATGCCAGGTTTGGAACAACATTCTTCGGTATGGGTCTGACACATACTGATGGCAGAAATCACAATATCGATATTGCTATTTCATTGACCCGTGACCTGAACAAGGTTTCAAAGTGGACGATCATGGCAATGCGGGGTCATTACAATATCGCAGGACCCGGAGTCGTCTGGTCATGGACATTCGGATTCCCATACTGTCTGGACCTTACCAAACAGAACCATGCTCATATGAACCCAGGTGAGACAAGCTCTGTTGACATGGCAATGCGCGACGAAGTGGATATGTTTATTAATATCGGAACTGATGCCGGTGCACATTTCCCATATCCAGCAGTGAAACAACTTAAAAAACACCCATGGGTCACCATCGATCCAAATATCAACATGGCATCCGAGATCTCTGACCTCCATATCCCGGTCTGTATCTGTGGTGTGGATGTCGGCGGTATAGTCTATCGTATGGATAATGTGCCAATACAGTTCAGAAAAGTCATAGATCCACCAGAAGGAGTTATGGATGACGAAACGCTCCTGAACAAGATTGCAGACAGGATGGAAGAACTCATTGCAAAGGGTGAAGCCTGATGACAGAACTTCTTATCAAAAACGGATATGTCTTTGACCCGATTTCTGGAATTAAAGGAGACAAGACAGATATTGCTATCAAGGATGGCAAGATTGTTGACAAGGTTTCATCAAAAGCACAGATCATTGATGCAGCAGGAAAGACAGTCATGGCTGGTGGTGTGGATATCCATACCCATGTTTCAGGACCTAAGGTGAATACCGGCCGGATGATGCGTCCGGAAGACAAATTTTTCCGCGGTTCTTACCGGGGAGGTATTGTCAAGCAGGGGAAGCGTATGGAGATGGGATATTCTATTCCGTCCACCTGGAAGACAGGATATGCCTATGCCCGTATGGGGTTTACATTCACCAACGAAGCCGCAATGCCTCCGCTGCTTGCACCCCATGTGCATGAGGAATTCCGTGATACTCCCATCCTTGACCAGTCAGCAATGCCGGTGTTTGGAAACAACTGGTTCTGTTTTGAGTACATCAAAAACAAGGAACTTGAGAACAATGCCGCATATATTTCATGGCTGCTCAATGCAACCAAGGGTATCGGTATCAAGGTAGTCAACCCTGGCGGAACTGAAGCCTGGGCATGGGGAGAGAACTGTACAACAATTAACGACCCTGTCCCGTACTTTGATATCACACCTGCAGAGATTGTCAAAGGCCTTATCGAAGCAAACGAGTATCTTGGTCTTCCACACTCTGTCCACATCCATGGAAACAACCTTGGAAATCCGGGCAATTATAAAGACACCCTGGATACGCTCAGGCTTGCCGAGTCATACAAGGCAAAGAACAAATTTGGCAGAGAACAGGTGCTCCATAACACGCATATCCAGTTTCACAGTTACAAAGGAACCTCCTGGGGCGACTTTGAGTCTGGTGCAAAGGAGATAATGGACTATGTGAACAGTAACAAGAATATTACTGTTGATATAGGACAGGTCACCCTGGACGAAACAACCACGATGACCGCTGACGGGCCATTTGAGTACCACCTCAACCAGCTCAATCATATCAAATGGGCAAATGTTGACGTGGAACTTGAGACCGGATCAGGTATTGTGCCTTACATCTATGACAAAAATATCAAGGTCTGTGGAATTCAGTGGGCAATCGGTCTTGAGGTAGCTTTATTTGCCAAGGATCTGATGCGGGTCCATATTACTACGGATCACCCGAATGCAGGACCTTTCACCAAATATCCCTGTGTAATCAAGTGGCTGATGTCCCAGAAGGCACGTGAGGCAACTCTTGATACCATGAAATGGAAAGACAAGGTTATCGCAGCAAGTAACATTGCATCAATGGATAAAGAACTTGGCCTGTATGAGATTGCCCAGATGACCCGTGCCGGTCCGGCCAAAGCCCTTGGTCTCTCTAATATCTATGGAAGCCTTGCAAAGGGTGCTGACGGAAACGTGGCAATTTACAACCTTGATGCAAACAAACTTCCGTCTGATCCAGAACTCATTGAGGCTGCATTCCAGAACACTGCATACACTATCAAAGAAGGCATTATTGTTGTGAAAGATGGTGAGATTGTAGCTGAACCACCCAAGTACACCCTATGGACAAAGGTCAATGGTATCCCTGATAATGCTCAGCTGATGCATGATCTCAAAGAGAAATTCGATAAGAATTACACAGTGAACTTTGAAAATTACGCTGTATTTGATGAACATGTGCACAACCCACGGGCAATTGAAGTGGAAGTAGCGTGAGGGGATAAAAATGAAAACCATAACAATGACCCTGGTACAAGAGCCGGAATTATACCTTGAATGCTACAGTGTTACTCCTGATCAGTTTGCAGGAAAGAGCCTTGCAGAGATTGCAGACCTTCCGGCACATGAAGGGAAGATCCAGTGGAAACTTGGGGATTTTTTTAAGTTTGAAGGAAAAGCCGGTGAAACCGCTGCAGATACAAAGATAGTGGTGAACGGAAATGTCCGAAAGATGAAACGGTTCGGACAGAAGATGTCTGCAGGTGAGGTAGTCATCAACAGCGATGCCGATATGTACATCGGAGGCTGGATGACCGGTGGTAAGATAACAGTAAACGGGAATGCAGATACATTTCTTGGTATTGCGATGGAAGGCGGGGAGATCCTGGTTGAAGGAGATGCCCAGAACTATGTCGGAAGTTCTTACCGGGGAGACTGGCGTGGTATGTCCGGAGGCCTTATCCGGGTGAAAGGAAATGCCGGAAATGATATCGGAACTGCCATGACCGGGGGTACTATCATCATCGAAGGTGATGCATTCATCCACGTTCTGACCCATGCAGAAGGAGGAACAGTTATCATCAAAGGGGATGTTGAAGGTCGTGTGGGCGGCCAGATGGTAAAAGGAGATGCATATGTCTTTGGAAATCTGCTCTATCCACTGCCTGGTTTTAAGAAAGTTGCAACCGTTGAAAAAGAAGTAGACGGAGCAACCTACACTTTTGACCAGTATATTGGTGACCTTGGCGAACGCAAAGTAAAGAAAAAGGGTGAAATTATCTACGGTAATCTCTACCTTAAAAAATAATCTTTTTTACCCTGTCAGGCTCCCGGTTTCGGATATGGAGAGGGAGGATGTAACGGTTACGTTTTTACTTTTTTTCAGATGGAAACAATGTGATACAACATGAGTGATGAGATACAGAATATCCTGAAAATCCCGGAATCTCCGGTAATTGAAATTGTAGATGATCTGGTCCAGGTATACAAGGAATATATGGTCGTTTGCGCTGCCTTGAAATATGACCTGTTTTCATGGCTTTTAGAGCATGGTCCTGCGAATCCTGAAACAGTTGCCAAAGGAACAGGAATCAGGCCTGAATACATGACAAGCCTTCTGGGGATGCTTTATTACCTTGACATGGTCCGTAAAAACGGAGATGAGTATGTTATCTCTCCTGCTGCCAGGATGCATTTTGTCAGGAACAGTCCGTTTTACCAGGGGGATTATATCATGAACATATCCGCAGATGATTCGCCCTGGAAGGATATTGATGTGTTTCTTACACATCCGGAGATGAAAAAGACATTTGACACTATGTCTGTCAAATCTGTTCGTTCAGAGGCGAATCTTGCCCTTCGGGGAACTATCCAGAATGTTGTGAACATACTTAGTAAATGGGACCAGTTCTCCTCTGCCAGAACATTACTTGATATCCAGAGTGGTCATGGTCTGTATGCCATTGCTGCCTGCCAGAATAATCCGGAGATGACAGCAACGGTATTGACCGGAACTTCTGATCCATCTGTAGCTGACGATTATATAACAGAATTTGGAATGAATACACGGATTAAGGTTATTCCAGGTGATATTGAATCATTTGAGGGATCAGGATTTGATATTGTTCTTGCTGCTCACGCACTATATACCTGCTTTGACAGATTGCCTGATACGATTAATAAAATCGCTTCCAAGGTCAACCCTGGCGGCCTTTTTCTATCTAATCACTGGTTTTCCGGCCCCCCGGTGGGAACTGGTATGCAAGGGCTGTATGAACTTGAACTCGCTATCCATAATCGGTATCATCAGCTCCCGGATATCCACGAATTTGAAAAATTGTTAAATGACTGTGGCCTGACCATTAGTCAGTCAGGGGTTATAAGGTCAAGGTACGGAGAATCATCAATTCATATGGCTCAAAAAAGAACATGAACAATTACTTAACAGAGTATGAAGAATAACCATTAAGGATATTATCATGCCCTGCCCGGAACAAGAGGGATATATTCCTTTTAGTACGTTAAAACGGATGAAAGAAATAAATCTGGGAGTTAAAAGTTGAAAAATAAAAAGATTCTCTAAATCTTTTTCTGTAATCAGTTTTAGTGACGATATCCAAAGGCACTCTGACTATGATCGCTTAAGATCAATAGAAGAAAAGTATCGCAGTGGAGAATGGTTAACTCTATGGCAGAACTTCTTATTAAAAACGGATTTGTTTTTGATCCAATATTAGGGATTAAAGGTGACATTGCAGATGTTGCCATTAAGAACGGCAGGATAACTGACAAAGTATCAGACAAGGCAGAAATTGTTGATGCCTCCGGAAAGACTGTGATGGCCGGTGGTGTTGATATCCATACTCATGTTGCCGGCCCAAAGGTCAATGTAGGCCGTGAAATGCGCCCTGAAGACAAGTTTTTTCGTGGAGAGTACAGGGGCGGGGTCCTCAAACAGGGGAAAAGGATGGAGATGGGATTTTCAGTTCCATCCACCTGGAAGACAGGGTACGCATATGCACGTATGGGTTATACTTTCGCAAATGAAGCAGCAATGCCCCCGCTTTTTGCTCCTCATGTGCATGAGGAGTTTCGTGACACACCTATCATCGACCAGACTGCCATGCCGGTATTCGGGAATAACTGGTTCTGTTTTGAATATATAAAGAATGATGAAACTGAGAACAATGCTGCATACATTGCCTGGCTCCTTTCGGCAACGAAAGGATTTGGTATCAAGATTGTAAACCCGGGTGGAACAGAAGCCTGGGCATGGGGGAAGAACTGTTCATCCATCCATGACGAAGTTCCGCACTTTGAGATAACCCCGGCGGAGATTGTCACAGGCCTTATCAAAGCAAACGAGTACCTTGGTCTTCCCCACTCTGTCCACATCCATGGAAACAACATGGGAAATCCGGGAAATTACAAGGATACCCTGGATACCCTGAGACTTACCAGTGGGATTAATACCAGTAACAAATTTGGCAGAGAACAGGTTCTTCATAACACACATCTTCAGTTCCATGCTTACAAAGGTTCATCATGGTCTGATTTTGAATCAGGTGCTAAAGAGGTCATGGACTATGTAAATCAGAACAAGAATATAACTGTGGACATAGGACAGGTTACCTTAGATGAAACCACCACTATGACCTCTGACGGGCCGTTTGAATACCACCTTAACCAGCTCACTCATTTTAAATGGGCAAACCTTGACGTGGAGATTGAGACCGGATCAGGTGTTGTTCCGCATATCTATGACAAAGATGTCAGGACAAGCGGTATACAGTGGGCAATCGGTCTTGAAATTGCTTTATTTGCTAAGGACATGATGAGGGTTTATATCACTACTGATCACCCTAATGCAGGTCCTTTTACCAGGTACCCAGGAATTATCGCATGGTTGATGTCAGAAAAAGCAAGGCAGGCGACTCTTGATACCATGAAATGGAAGGACAAGGTAATAGATGCAAGTAATATTGCCTCAATGGATCGTGAACTTGGTCTTTATGAGATAGCCCAGATGACAAGGGCAGGGCCTGCAAAAGCCCTTGGTCTTCTGGATATTTATGGAAGCCTTAAGGAGGGATCAGATGGAAATGTCGCGGTATATAACCTGAATGCAGATGAACTTCCGTCAGATCCCGCCCTTATTGAAGATGCATTCCGGAACACTGCCTATACTGTCAAAGAGGGCGTGATCGTGGTCAGAGATGGCAAAATTGTTGCAGAACCACCAAAACACACCCTCTGGACAAAGGTTAACATGCCGGAAAATGCCCAGGTTATGCATGATATCAGGGAGAAGTTCAGCACCAGTTATTCCATAAACCTTGAGAACTATCCGGTATTTGATGAGAATATCCATAATGCAAGGGCTATAGAGCTGGATGCAAACTGAGAGAAAACCTCCATCTTTTCTTTACCCCTGATTGAATGGGAACAATATTAACAGAGAACGAAGAATAACCAGTACGGAAAATATCATGACAAGACCAGAACAGGAAGAATATAAACCATTTGATTCTCTCACTGATGACGAATTAAAGAACGCAATGCAAAAGCACATTAAAATGGGGTACATGCTAAAGTTCCCTGGCAAGTCAAAGGAAGCTGAACAGGTGGCACAGGATATTGTAAACCGGCTTACCATTGAGCAGATGAAAGAGATTAATCCAAGCACTTTTTTCTTTCATAAACCAGGGAGTGAAAAGCCAAAGAATCCCTATGAACTGGCTATGGAGGTCCTTGGAGAATAATTAACAGATTTCATAAATTTTTGTTTATAAATTTCTGATTATATTTCTTGTTTTTTATATGGTTATCAGTATGTTACCAGAAAAGACGCTGACCATGATAACCCAGAGGTCAATTGAGGAAGGTATCGCTCTTGAAAAAGGAAAACATACCAAAGAGTATTTCGATGCCTGTAGTGTTATTGAGATGAATGAGCTTGATATGCTCAGGCTTTCCATCGAAGAAAACTCCCCGGTCAAAGTCAAAAGTGAATGTGGTGAAGTAATAGTAAAAGCCATAGTCGGAATACAGGAACTGCCAGAAGGGATATGTCATATCAGGCAGGGGGTCTGGGCAAACCAGATCGTTCCATGCAGGACATATTCAACCGGAGTTCCACAGTACAGCGGGTTTCCAGTCACTGTAACTCCTGCTCCCGGATCTATAGTCAGGGGTGCACGTGAATTATTATTTGAATCGGTCAGGATGTGAAAGATTAATGCCCAAAACTCTGGAAGGTATCGGATGCCCATTTTGCGGTTGTTCCTGTGATGATGTCCGTGTCATTGTCTCTGATGACGAAAAGAAGATCCTTGAGGTTGAAAATGCCTGTGCAATCGGGACGGAGATCTTCCTTCAGGCTACTAACCATGAGCGGATAACAAAGCCCAGAATTCGCCAGCCTGACGGGAATGTTAAGGAGATATCCTATGATGAGGCGGCTGACTATGTCGCAAAAACCATCATGAATTCCAAAAAACCCCTGATGTACGGGTTTGGATCAACAACCTGTGAAGCGCAAAGGGCAGCGGCACGTCTCATGGAACTTAGCGGAGGCATTCTTGACAATTGTGCTTCTATCTGTCATGGTCCCTCTCTAATGGCTTTTTTCGACAATGGTCATCCCACATGTACTCTTGGTGTAGTGAAGAACCGTGCTGATGTCATCCTTTACTGGGGGGCAAATCCGGTTCATGCCCATCCCCGTCACATGGCCAGGTATTCGACTTATCCTTTTGGTTTTTTTAAGGGAAACGGATTTTTGGAGAGGACGGTCATCGTGGTTGATCCCAGAAAGACCGATACCGCAGGGGTTGCTGATTACCATCTACAGATAAAACAGGGATTTGACTATGAACTCTTTAATGCATTCCGGATGGTCATGTATGGTCATGAACAGGATATTCCTGATATGGTAGCAGATGTCCCAAAACAATCCATCCTTGAAGTAGCAAAAATTTTGAAAGAAGCGAAGTTTGGTGTCTGTTTTTTTGGAATGGGCCTTACCCATACAAAGGGCAGAAATCATAATGTTGACATTGCAATCTCCCTGATGAGAGATTTAAACGCCGTTTCAAAATGGTCTATAATGGCAATGCGTGGACATTTTAATATAGCCGGACCAAACAAGGTCTGGTCATGGACCTATGGATTTCCATTTTGTGTTGACCTGACAAGAGGAGACAGGGCTCATATGAACCCGGGAGAGACCAGTACCATTGATCTTGCTATCCGTGACGAGATTGATCTCTTTATCAATATAGGGACTGATGCAGCAGCTAATTTCCCAATAGATGCAGTAAAACACCTGAAAAAACATCCCTGGATAACCATCGATCCTAACCTGAGCATGGCAGCAGATATAGCAGACCTGCATATTCCTGTGGGTATTTCCGGAGTTGAGGTTTCAGGTATTGTTTACCGGATGGATAATGTCCCTATCCAGTACAGAAAGGTTATAGATATGCCAGAGGGGATGCTTTCAGATGAAGAGCTCCTTGACAGGATTTCAGACCGGTTGGAAGAGTTAATACAGGAAAAAGTTAAGGCTGAAAAGAAAAAACCAGAATTAATCTCTTCTGAACCGGTTCTTTGTACTTCCCACTCCGCACCCCCCCTTAACGAAACCGGATAATTATGCAAGGATATTATCAATGAAAGACTTCGTTGGGATCCCATCCAATGGAAATACAGTCCTGGAGCTCTTTATCCTGTCGTGGTCTTAAGAGGCTTCAGTATTACATTTATGTACAGAACCTCGTTATGAAACAGGGAGAAATTCTGTATATAATTGCGATACCCGGGATAGGACAGAACTACTTCATTGATACAGGATTCAAGCCCGAATACTTTTAGTGAGTTTAATGTCCGGGTTTTTCCCCTGTATTCACCATTCACGTAGACATCTGCGCCGGTCGGTTCACTTTTGATTAAAAAGCCGGTGTTCTGATTGTTCGGTGACATAACTGGATCAATCCGGGGCGCTTTTAACAGGTTCTGGTCTCCGAAAAGTGTGGGTGCTTTAAAAGAACCTGTAATGTCAAGTACTGGAGCATGTAATCCGGTATAATACCACGTTGTACCGTACCCCTGGTAGTGATCAAAATAATATTTAAACCAGTCCATCTGGTCTTCATCCTCGGCTGCGACGACAGAAACAAGGGACACGGCAATGAAGAGGAATAAAATGGCATGCAAGGCGGGCTTAATCATGGACTTCACCAACTAATCTTCTGTATGAATGAATACATGACCTGTAAGTATTTCAGTGTTACCCGGGGTTTAATTCTGAATGATCTGAAAGAACTCCCTGGTAGTTGGTGCTTTTGGATCATAATCGATGGAAAGGGTGTAGATATTCTTAACTTTCTGATAAAATCGTTTTTCAGAGGTACGGATGTCCCTGATCCGTTCAAGGAGTTCATCAAAGTAATCTGTCCCAAGGGTTTTTCCTTCCTTGAGACGCTCATCGTCCATGGTAATCCCTTTGACCGGGTATTCGTGGAGTTTTTCCGTAGCCCATCTCCGGAACTGGGGTTCCCCGGTGACTTCGGACCTGTTAGATGGTCTCACCATC
>JAQVIE010000026.1 GCA_028695895.1 Methanospirillum sp.
CGAGGCCCCTGAGCTTCTCACAACCCGGTTTACCATTGATGAAGTGAAAGCAAAACTGAAAGGGTATGATGTCGGAACACATGATGCCATACTGGTCTGTGCAGGCCTTGGAGGAGGACTGGTAAGCCTTGTTCCACATCTTGTTTCAATCATCAGGGAGACGATGTTTGAACCGGTTTTTGCCCTGGTCACCATACCAGCCGAAGATGAAGGAGAAACGCGGCTTGTCAGGGCAATGAAAAACCTGCAGATGATAAAGCCCCTTGTTGACGGGATAATCATTTTTGATAACCAGCTCTGGCTTGATAAGGTGCAGGGAGAGATGGCTGAAATAACCCTTAAAAAGCCGGCAACGCTTTCAGAAAAGTTCTGGCTCCCGGGAACTGCTGAAAAGATAAAAACAAATCCATATGATCTTGTAAACCGGCATATTGCAAGAAGAATCCGGCTGCTGGTCCATGCTGGTGAGATACAAAAAAATACCCCGCAGACGGTTCTTGACTCGCGGGAGATATTAAATACGATTACCGGGATGTCTTTAATCACAATCGGGTTGTCAGAAGAAGAACTTCCTGATCATGGTGGAATAGGTATTTTCAGGCAACGTGATGAGTCCCGTGTAGGCAGGCAGGAGCGTGCTGCAAGGATAGTCAAGCTTGCAGAAAAAGCAGCATTCCGAGATATATCATCTTATTGTGATTTTACAACCGCAAAGAAGGCCCTTGTTCTGTTATCCGGACCAGAAGAAGAGCTCTCTATGAAAGGGTTCATGGCAGTCAGGAAATGGATAGATGAGAGTATAAGCGGGTTTGAAATGAGGGCTGGTGATATTCCGGTTTCATCCAGACAGGCAGGCAGGGTTTCGGTTCTTATTCTTTTTTCAGGTCTGAAGACGGTCACGAGGGTTCAGGAACTTTATGAGCGTTTTGGGAAAGAAGAAAGAAAAGAGCAGGGAATAACCTGATCCCCGGCCCTGAACAAATCATTAAAATCATTATCGTGCTGTTACAACTCCGTGACTGTCCTGGTACCTCCCGGAATATCCTTCACCTGGCAAATCTACCTGCTGAAAGACCATCTGAATTATTCTGTCACCTTCAAGCACTGAAACATTATCTGACCCGCAATTATACAGGCACAATGTGAGGTGTCCACGAAATCCGGGATCAACAAAACCGCCACTAATAAAAATTCCGCGCCTTGCATAAGAAGAACGGCAACGAAGCGTTGCTGCAATGTCAACTGGCAGTTCAATCCATTCCTTGCTGGCAAGAAGCGTCATCATATTCTTATTGATTATAGCAGGTTCTGATGCACGCAGATCGTAAGAAGCTGGCTGCTGACTCTCTTCAGCATAGGGGTTGATAATTATCCCTCCGTCTTCAGGCGGGACTGTAAGAAGGGTCTTTATTGACCTTGATGATAGTATCATGACTTAAGTTGGGAGAATAAAGATTATCAGTTTATGGATTAAAATTCTGAGGGGATCCATAGGGTAGCGGATATCCTACCGGGCTTCGGACCCGGAGACGTGGGTTCGATTCCCACTGGATCCGTATCATCTAAAGAGATCTTCTTCTTTTTACACGGCTTTTTCTGCGTGGGCGTTTTTCCTTCATGAAGAACAGGTAAAGACCTGTTCCGGTTATGAGAAGAATAAATCCAATAAATACAGGAATGAACGGAGATGTCCCGGTAGAATTGCTGCCTGCCGTGGCTGGATTATGAAGAATGATGGTATTAGGGACTGTGTGTGTATCGGCAGGAGAGGAGTTTGGATAATATCCACCTTTTTCTGCCCTGATATGGTACATTTTTCCTTCAAGCGCCGGTAGCAGACAGGTTCCGTTCATATCTGTCTCACATATGTTCAGGGTTTCCCGGGCATCTCCCTGGAGAAATACTGTAACATCTTTTAACGGGTTACCATGCGCATCACTGGCAAATACCTCAAGATCGGTGAACTCACTTTCAAGTACTATGATAAGTTCACCTGTCTCTTTTCCAGGTGTGAAAGACATTGTATTCTTTTTATAACCGTCACAGGTTACAACGAATTCGTACTGCCTTATCTCAAGCGCAGGTACCATCAGCCGGCCAAACTCATTGGTGTCACCAAGTAAAACTCCATCCATCCGGACAGATGCATTTGAGAGAGGTTTTTGATCCTTGTTGTATACCGAGACAAAGACGGTGGATTTTGCTTTTGTCAGTGGAAAGTCAACTACCTGGTCCTCAAACGAGATTGTCCTGATAATATGAGCAGGTTCATACCAGTCCGCAGAAATGTCAAAGATATGTTCAATATTTCTGCTGATGTTTGAGATGAGGATGCCTCTGTCATTTGTTGTTCCGGTTTTCATCCCGTCTATCTGAACATGAGCCGACTGTATGGGAAATGAACCTGCAAAATCCAGGACACGTATCGAGATCCTGTCATGTCTTACAAGGGAGTACTGGACTGTTGATGAGTCCCCACCGGTAACAACTGTGTCATGAGCTTCCTGAAAATTGGGTGCGGTGATTTCAAGACTGTAAACCTGGTCTGCACTTAGGCCAAGATCAGCTTTTCCTTCAAATCCTGTGCGGGCATCCTGTCTGGTGCCATCCTCACCTGTTACGACAACATAGGCATCCTGGACTGGGATGAGTGTGTCTGCATCAAACACTTCCACATGAAGTGTGCTGTTCCTGACCTGGAGGGGGACCAGAATTGCAGTGTCATTAGCTGACGGTGAGCCGGTCCATTCGGTGTAACCTCCTTTCGCAACCCTGATATTTGGCTCATAACCTTCAAAATCCAGGTTAAATGCACCATTAACATCTGTTTTACCAGCTATTTTTCCGTCTGCATAGATTATGGCTTCAGGTATAAGGACGGTCCTGTCAGACTGTTCAAATACTATTATCATCACCGATGAGCCGGTAACAAGGCCAAATGAGAGGAACAGACATATACTAATGATACATGCAGCAGGAAAATGCATACCTGATATAGTGTGTTGGTGGTTATAGAACAAAAGGATGCGGGATAACCCGTTAATCCATGCTACGGGATCGTCCGGGTGTCCACTCCCTTATATGCGGAACACGATCTATGAGCATACCCTCAACCATTACAGGTCTGAGCGTTCTTGCTACTTCAATTGCTTTTTCAAGACGCCATTTTCTATCTGCATAAATGGTAAAAATGGGTTCTCCTTTGGAAAGGCTGGTGCCATGTTTTGCATAAAGGTAGATTCCGGCTCCATGATCTGCAGGGGCACCGGCAAGCCGTGCAATAGTGATAAGAGAATGATTGTTCAGATCTATAACATACCCGTTGGTATCTGCATTGACTGTAAAAGAGTATTCACCAGGAGTGATGTTTTCAGATCTGATACCCGGATTTCCTCCCTGGACTTCGATGATCTCAAGGAATTTTTTTAGTGCTTTTCCTGACTGTAATATGTCCAATGCAAGATCTGCACCCTCTCCACGGTTTGCCTTTCCAGCAAGTTCCAGTGCAATTCCTGCGATAACACAGCTTTTCTGAATCAGGGAACGGGGAGAATCACTTCCTTCCAGGACACTTAGTGCCTCTTTAATCTCAAGCTTTGGACCGATTGCCCCACCTACCGGAGCGTCGCCATATGTCAGTGCACATTCAACCCGCATATCCAGTCGTTCTCCAAGGTCGATAAACTGTCTTGCTAATCTTCTACCTTCTTCAATGGTTTTAACCTTGCAGTATTTTCCGACAGGAATGTCAATTGCAACGACATCTGCACCTACAGCAAATTTTTTGGCCATAACACTTGCGATCATCTGGCCAATCTGGTCTATCTTAAAGGGATATTCCTGGATGATTATCTTGTCATCTGCAGGCGCAATGTTTGTTGCACCACCCCATACGATAACACCACCGGCTTTTGTGGTCATCTCCTGGACCTTGGATGCATCAAATTCCACCGGGGCTAAAACTTCCATGAGGTCTGCTGTCCCTCCGGCTCCAGTGATTGCCCGTGAGCTTGTTTTGGGAATCAAAAGACCGCTTGCTGCGATGATGGGAACAACAATCAGTGATATCTTATTTCCAGGAACTCCACCGATTGAGTGTTTATCCACGATAGGGCCGGTATGGAAAGAGATCTGGTCTCCTGTTTCGACCATGGCACGGGTGAGGAATTCAATCTCATCCATGTCCAGGTTGTGAATGTACGCACTTACAATAAAAGCCGTAATTTCGCTTGGAGAAAGTGTATCATGAGCGATATCTGTTACTATGGTTCTTATCTCTTCACGGGTGAGTTTCTCTCCATCCATCTTCTTTTTTACATAATCAAGAGAAATCGGGCGATCTGCAACCCTGACCTCTACAATTTCACTTTCTGTCAGGACCAGCAGTTCATTGGTATGGTGATAAACACCGATCCGACCCTGATCAATAAGGGTGGTAGTTGTTTCCACATAGTCAGCAGTCGCCTTTCCGGTATCCGGAGAAGAGATAACTATTCGGTCGCCTGTGAGCACACCGAGCGATTTCGCATCATTCTGGTGCAGGAGAATTCCCCTGGCATCAATGTCCACAAGTCGGACGGTAAGTCTCATACCGATACATACAGCCTTGATCCTATTTATGGCCGTATGATTTGTAATTTAACAAACTTAAAAAAAGGTAAGATTTTGTTCTGTTTAGTTCCGGCGCATTACTAAGAATGCGACAGCACCAAGACCTGCAAGGGCAACCAGTGCACCAAATCCTGGGGACTGCTGGGTCGGCTCAGGGGTTGGTGGAACAGTGGTTGGCTCAGGGGTTGGTGGAACAGTGGTTGGCTCAGGGGTTGGCTCAGGAGTTGCCTCAGGAGTCTCAACTACAACAGGTGCAACGGTCGGGATTGCTCCGGCTTCAACAATGTTGAAGAGTGCAGTCTCGACTGTGTTGGTGGTTACACCAGAGATACGGACGATGAATTCATCCGGCTTGAAGGTGCTTGCATCAACGTTGAATACCCACTTGTTCAGACCATCGGTGCCCTGTTGAACCTTGACAGTTCCGGTTGCACCGCTGAATTCACCACTCTGTGACTTGTCGGTCGGCTTGAACGAGGATGAAGTTACCTCGACAAGAAGATCGTTGTCGTCATACATGAGGTTGGTTGTACCGCTGATCTCGAACTTGGATCCTACAGCCTGCTCACCGATTGGGTTGATGGTGATCTTTGGCTCCTCAACGAGGAACTGCATCTTGGTGTAGGTATCATCGACCATTGGTGAGTTGATTGCCTGGATAAGAGCTTCTGCTGCGTCAGTTCCCTGAAGTGCTCCTGATCCACCTACCTTGAATATCTGGGAGTTCCTGATCGGGTAAGATCCATAGACGTACTGTGGCTCGAGTGGATTGTCCGGATAGATATCAAACTCGTTGTTGTACATCGGGTGCTGGATAACGACGAAGTACTGCCCTGCATAGAGGGAGGAGGTGGTTGCACTCTTTATCTCGTGTTCGAATGACATGTCATCGTTCACGGATTCGGTTGCGTAGAGAACTTTGTTCTTTCCAAGAATCCAGATTGCGACACCCTTGGACGGGTCGCCTTCTGCAGTACCACGGAGGTACAGCTTGTCACCCTTTGCGACAACGCTTGCAGATGCGGTTGCCTGGATGTATGGTTTCTTGACTACAAGTGATACGGTGTCGTACTGTGCATCGCTCAGGTGATCCTTGTCACGTGGAGCGCTTACAGCGTATACGGTATAGGTTCCTGCATCAATCTCAAGGTTGGCGGTCTGCCACTTGAACTCGTAGGTGTCGTCATCCTGAACGTCAGCCTGGTCAAAGGATGCCGGCTGGTCATTGTTGACTTCCTTACGTGGAGATTTCAGCATTCCTCCCCTGGTCGGGAGGTTGGGTCCTGTAATGTACAGGTAGGTAATGTCAGTCTCGGAGTTGGTACCGGAGAGTTTGACTTCCTCACCAAGGTAGTAGCTCTGGTCACCAGATGCGACGATGGTAACATCGCCCTTCTCTACCTTGACATCGACCTCATCAGACTTGTACTGGCTTCCGGATTTGCGTTCAACACGGATAGTGTACTTCTTGTCCTTTGTGTCCTTGGAAGATTTCCACTCTACAGTTCTGGTTCCACTGGAGCTAAGCTTTACAAGTGCGTAGAACTTGGTTCCATGGAATTCTGGGTCGTCGGGGACATCCTGCTTGATGCTCTTCCCTGCTCCGCCCTCGTACTGGTACTTACCGATTTCGTATGGTCCTGCGGCTGCGTCCTGTTTGACGTCAACCTGTGAGGACAGGATCATCGGTGGCTGGTCATCAGGCTGGCCGGTCATTGAGCCGGTTCCCTTTGTCCAGACATAGTACTCAGCGTTCGGGACACCAGTGATGGTTACAGAGAAGGGGTTGCCACGGACTACTGTGTCCTTGTTGGCTTCGATCTTCACCTGGTCGGTGGCGATCTGAACACTCTTTACTGCAGAGATAGTCTTCCCGGTATAATCAGAACCGTCTGGTGCGGTATACTGATCCTTCATTCCATTGGCATTACACTCTGCCCAGACGGTGTAGGTACCGGCTTTGTACATGCGGTTACCGTATTTGTCTTCGGCTGCAGTGTTCCATCCATCGTTGGATGCCGGCTCAGTGTGCTTGTTGTCAGGGGATACCCAGTACCAGAGCTGCTGGTTGACAGCAAGATTGGTCAGCGCAATTTCCTTACCGTTGTTTCCAATAAGGTTAGTGTAGACACCACCATCTGCACTCTTTACTTTGATCTTGAAGGGTGCATCTGCAGGCTGGAACCCTGGACGGGTGATGATGCTCTGCATATTGGTCTCAACGACAAAGTTTCCGTAGTTACCTACCGGAATTGCCTTGCCGGTGACGTCTTCATCTACAGATCCGTCCCAGATTTTAAGGTTCAGGGATGGTTCCTTAATATTGAAGGCGAGCGGGCCTTTTACGCTGCCATTCCACTGATACCAGTTGCCGGTCTTTCCGACGAAGATATCAGGAGAAAGGTAAAATGACTGTGCATTGGTTACCTGCTGAATATCTGCAGGCTGCTCAGTCTCAGTGTTGGTACCTGGCTGCCACCATGCAATCTGGCTGGCTCCACCGGTTGCTGCAGAAACATCAAGTCCCTTTTCGCCAAGGAAGACTTCTCCTCCGGCCGGGATCTTGTTGATTGCTGCAGAAGCCGGAAGTGCAACAAGTGCAAGTGCAACAAGTGCCATCATGACAACTGCGAATTTTGCGTTCATTACATGTCCTCCGAACTAATGTTCGATTAGCATCTATCCGCCGATCAGCAATTGATTATTGTTGACTGTTCACCGGACAGATACCATATACTCCGAGAGATCGAAGTATGATTAGATATTTGTGAAATGCATTTTATATCCTTTTTGGTATAGATTTTTTTGAAAATGATAAATTGCGACTTTGTTTTTTCATATTCCCGATATTTCATAAGTATTACGGATCATTTTGCTTATCCGGAGAAACAAAACTCTTTTAAATAACAACACTTCGTTTTTATTCGCGCATCAGGAACGATATGCCAGTCAGGTCCTGAAATATGATGTATTAGTAATAATTATAAATGATAAGAAATAACATATAAAGGCTTCAGCCCGATAGTGTAGAGGTCAATCATATAAGGCTCTGGACCTTATGACAGCAGTTCGAATCTGCTTCGGGCTATTCATCTTTTTTTTGTGAAGAACGAATTCCCCATAAAGCCACATGACCTGACTGGTATGTATCAAGATTTATCACATTTATATCAATAATTCCTGCACGTTTTATCAATTTCAGGACTTCATCTGTCAATTCTTCCCTTTTTTTCTCAATTCCCATGGAAAAAAGCTTTAGAAAGAGGATAAAATGACCGTTCTGCTTTAGGAAGGACAGGTTCCGGATTGCAATATCTGCCTGATCACGTTGTGCAATGTCCTGAACCAGGATATCAACAGGTTCAACAAATGGGAGATATCTTTCCGGATACCTGGCATCTTCGAATATTGGGATGATATTTGATCGTTCATATGCCAGCCGGATTAGATCCCTCACAGATCTTGGGGAGAACTCTACTGCATATACAACTTCAGCATAATCTGAGAGGAATGAGACGGTTGATCCGGATGCAGCCCCAAGATAGAGGATGCTGGCATCTGTGACCGGTGGTTCACCATGAATATGGCACAATGCTGCAACTTTGCTGTGGGCCGGGTCCCAGATGCGCATTCCATGGTAAACACGATCTCCAGGTAGTATTTTACCGGGAGAGAGCAGTTTTCCATCTTTCCAGATCATACTTCTTTTCCTGCCATGGAAATTTTCCTGCCGGCTTTAATTATAAACTCTTCATCAGGAACTTTGCGAAAGTTGTCAATCCTTGCAGCAATAACCAGCTGACAGGCAAGAACCCTGCTGACTCTTCCACGAAACCGCCTTTTTGCATGCCGCACCCCTTTGTACTGGTATATAATTCCATGTTTCGGGGGATTTGTCCCACTTGTCAGATGGGTGAAAAGAGACGGGCCTGCTCCAAGAACCTGAAGTGATGCGGCTGGCATCTTTGCAAGATGATACCTGCTGCCGGCTTTTGCAAGAAGGCGGGCGCTTACCAGAGGGCCGCATAATGCAGACATGTTTGGCAGAATTTTTTCTGCATGTTCACGGACATTTTTTGAAATAATAGTCCGGGAGTCATGAAGTCTCTGGATACTTTTTGCAAGATGGCTTAATGGATGATCCCCGTCTCTTGCAATGGTATCGACAAGAGACCTGATATTTCTTTCAAAATCAGGGAGTCTGGCCGGGTGAAGTGCAATATAATAATCTTCTATCTTTTCAGACAGGCGGGATATTGACTGGTCTGTCTCGTCAAGGATCCTGACCAGGTGGATTAGAGCCATTTCATCTTTGTCACATCTATCCTCAAGGTCATGTATAGCAAGACCTATTGAGACATCTCTTAAAAGGGTGAGATACCTGTTTCTATCGCAAACAATGCCGGCATTAACTGCATTATTAACAGCATTCTGCCATTCAGGAAGAGAGTGTAACTTAAAACCATCACGATGCTCCCGAATTGCCTTTATGGTGCTTTGCCAGGCGTCGGAAGAGGGTGTCAGAGGTTCCCCGTCTTCCAGGCATAATTCGTACCAGAACCGCCTGTCATCCTGATTTTTTACCACTTGTGTCAATTGTACCCTCTACCACTTATATCAGATTTGAATTCCAAATGAGAACAAAATTACCGGGATGGTCACAACTCCCATGCATGGAACTCTTGAGACTTCTATCATCTCCGGCACCATCCCAAGTGCAGTTGAAAGCATGAGAATGACAAGACCAAACGGGCCGGTCATGACTCCGCACATCAGGACAAGAGCAATTGCAACAGCTGTGTTAAGGCGTGAACTGTTCAGCCCTGACAGGGAAGAGGCTGTTCCGGCCATAATGATTGTAATAAAATATGCACCAAGTGCTGCAACAGATGCAATTGTAAGAAGGAAAAGGACAGGGGGAGTTTCAAACCCGGAGAATGCAACCATTATGCCATTTCTCATCCTTCCGATGGCGATGAAAACCGCAATCCCGACAATGCTGTTTGCAAGGGTTGATGCACCGATTGCAGCAAGATAGTTCCTTCTTTCCTTGTCA
>JAQVIE010000027.1 GCA_028695895.1 Methanospirillum sp.
AGACCTTCCGGATGAAAGAAGACTTGCCAACATTTGGAAATCCGGCAACTACGATTGTAAATATATCCTCAACGACAGGTAATTTTCTCAGAACGTTCCGGACTTCATTCAGAAATAAGAGATCGTCCCCTATCTGGTGAACTACAGATGAAAGACGGGCAATGGCTTTTTTTCGCGATGCAGTTGCATTCTCTTCGGCAGAGTACCTGACATCTTTTGCAAGGCCGCCCCTGTGATCTTTTGACCACTTGGCAGCCCATCCGACAGCACCCAGGGATTTTTTAAACCGGTCAGTTGTCCAGAGAATTTCAATGATATCCTGGTAAAACTTTGGCTCATCAGATATTGTTGGAAAGGACTGGATGACTGATACTAATTTATCATGGACGGAAAGGTAAGCAGCTTCGACAAACTCAACGCTTGCCCTTTTTTTATTGGATTTCTCCCGCATCTTTTTTGCAGCACGACGAAGAGCCCTGTCAAGCACCTCATCAGCCGTGGGAACAGTAGGGATCTTTTCAAAACTCACGATATTTCACCCGTATGTATACGCCTACAGGTATTTAGGAACTCCCTATGTTTTCCTTCCATGCATATTTCCAGAGTTTTTTTCCCTTTTTCCAGCCAGTTTTTTATGATACATAACTGAATGCCGTAAAAAAATTATTAACCGCTTCTAAATTTAATAATTAGTATGAAAAAATTATCATTTTCCGGGTATGGTCCGGAGATTGACAAGAATAAAGAGGTAATTCTTCAAAGCATCGGAGAATACAAAAAAGCCCTGAAAGATTGTGATGAGAAAATTGAAAAAAATCCTGAGGATATTGATGCATGGGTCAATAAAGGAATCCTCCTCTTTCTCCTGGAAGATTATGACAATGCACTTATGGCTTGCGACAAAGCTCTTGCCATCAATCCTGAAGATGCCATGGCATGGAACAACAAAGCAACTGTTCTCAATGAACTTGAAAGATATGACGAAGCATTAGAGGCTGGAAACAAAGCAATAGGCCTGATACCAGGTTATGCGGATCCATGGAATAATAAAGGGAACGCACTTTTACATCTTGAAAAATATGAAGAGGCACTGACTGCTTTTAACAAGGCACTGGAGATAGATCCGCAGTACGCAGATGCATGGAAAAACAAAGGATTTGCCCTGAACTTTCAGGGCAGGCATGATGAAGCATTAAGAGCATTTGACATGGCGATTGAGATTGAATCAGAGTTTGAGGATATGGAAAAGTAACGGGCAGGAAAACAAAGGCTTTGCAATCAGGGTTATGGCCGCGATCCAATAATTACGACCTAAAATGCAAGTTAAAATTCCTGGAAATTCTGATATCATCTGTCATCACATGTACTCAACCATCATGATTTATCATGTAGATAGACTTAATAAAATCTGACAGAACTGATTCACCCTGTCCTGAAAATATAATCCAGCAAAAGGATCTGTATAGTTCATAAAAAATTCAACATATGAAGACATTCGCGAGTAAATAACCATGGATTTATCTCCGATTCAAAACGACATCCTGATCACCCTTATCAGTCTTTATGAAAAAAAATCTCTCCCAATTAAAGGAGAGGAGATTGCTGACATTATCTTACGAAACCCTGGAACTGTCAGAAACCAGATGCAGGCACTAAAAGCTATCGGGCTTGTTGATGGTATTCCAGGACCAAAAGGCGGGTATCACCCTACTTCACTTGCTTATAAAGAACTCAATCTTAAACGTGATGGTGAAGCTTACGAGGTCAAGATCTCGCGTGATGGTGAGATAGTTCCAGGAGTAAAGGTAGGAGAGATAATCTTTACCACGCTCTCACATGCTGATATCTGCCATGCCCAGATCAGGATTATTGGCAGTGTTAAACTTTTCAATAACGGAGATGTCATCACCATCGGACCGACTCCTGTCAATAAACTTCTTATCAAGGGTGAGATTTTTGGTAAAGATGAGAATGAACCAGCTCTGATAATTTCAATTCTTGAGATGGTATCTCTGCCAAAAAAACCCATCAGGGACTATATGACAACCCCTATCAAGATGCTCTCAACAAAAAATTCGCTTAAAGAAGCCATCCGACTCTTTAACACATATCATATCCATGGTGCCCCAGTAATGGACGGGGGTTTTCTTCGTGGTATTGTAACTATGTCAGACATCCTTCATGCCATAGAGCAGGATCTTCCACTTGACACGCAGGTATGTGAAGTGATGACCGAAGATGTGGTCTATGCTGACGGTTCAGTTCAGCTCTATGAGGTCATCAGGAAGTTTAAGGAACGTTCTATTGGCCGGCTGATTGTCTTTGAAGAGAACAGGCCGGTTGGTATCCTGACTCAGTCTGATATATTCCATACACTGCCAACAAACTGACCAGGGTTTTATACAATATGAGATCCATTGCCACTTCACATGGCATCTTTTACAATGGTGACTGTATTCTGGGAGCATCACTTATTCCTGACAACTCAGTTGATTTAATCATCACCGATCCTCCTTACGGTATTGAAGGAGACAGGCTTCACCGGCACTATAACCGTGACGAGTCATTCGTGACCGACGGGTACGTGGAGATACCATCTGAACAATACGAATCATTCACCATGGACTGGGTCAGGCAGGCAGAACGGATTATCAGGCCAGGGGGATCTGTTTACATCGTCTCCGGGTATACCCACCTTCGTCATATTCTTAATGCACTTCATAAAACCAGCCTTGAAGAGATAAATCACATTATATGGCGGTATAACTTCGGAGTGTTTACCAGTAAAAAATATGTCTCATCACATTACCATATCCTGTTTTATTCCAAACCCGGAGGAAACAGGACATTTAATACCGAGTGCCGGTTTTCCCTTTCAGAGAAAGATGAGAACGGAGGTTCACTCAATTACCAGGACAGGGAGGATGTCTGGATCATCAACCGGGAGTACAAGCCTGGAAAGGTGAAGAACAAGAACGAACTCCCAACCGCTCTTTTAAGTAAAATCATCCAGTACAGCAGTAATGAGGGGGACCTGGTATGTGACCTCTTTCTTGGGGGATTTTCAACCGCAAAAACCGCGATCGGACTTTTGCGCAGAGCCACTGGATTTGAGATCTCCCAAGTCATGTTTGATGCCAGGGCTTACGAGATGACTACGCTTGTTCCGGGTTTTCTTCTGAACAGTGCACAAACCCCGAAAGAACCGGCAAGGAAAAGAACCCGGAAAATCTGGAACCAGGAAGAGACAGAAGAGCTCCGGAGAAAGTACAATGAGCTTAACCAGACTGGTCTTTCCCAGAAAGAGATAACAGAACGGTTACAGGAAGAGTTTGACAGGGGATACTGGTCGATAGAAAAAGCACTTAAAAAGAACAGCATAAAACCCCGGAGACATAAGGGAGAATCAGGTATCTGATAGGGAGATTTATTATTGGATACAACCGAAATCTGATATATGAAGTCCATACTTGCCCGCACTCTCTCACGAAAACAGATTGTAACCAATGACGGGAAAGCAATAGGAACACTTCGCAATCTGATGGTAGATTTTGAAACCGGCCTTATTACAGACCTTGTACTTGAACCGGACCTGTCCTTTGATACAACCGGATATACCCTGGATGGAGACCGGATGCTCATCCCTTTCGAAGCGGTAAGGGACATCAAAGATTTTATCGTGGTAGATCGCTACCTTGCCAGGATGTGAGGGAAGTTCTTCCTCATAATTTCTACAAAGCCTTCTCCGTAAGATGCTGATGAACAGAAGTCAGAAACATTCATTAAACTTTCCTGGGCATTTGCAACGCAGCAGCCAATGCCTGCAGCTTTAATCATCCCGATATCATTTTCAGAGTCACCAATGCCGATGAATTCTTCTGGTTTTATACCAAGCTGTTCTGCAACGATTGGAAATGTTTTTCCTTTGTCTATTCCTTTCGCATGGATGTGAATTGCAAAATTCGTATCCATTATATCCACCGGCCAGTCGGCAAGAAGAGATCTGACCTCGTCAACCGGCACCTCCCTGGCAAATGCAACATCCGAGTACCGCTCCTGGTGGGAAAAAAGCTCAAGACGGACTCCTTTTTTCTCATAATATTCTATCAGCATGTTCAAAGCTTTTACCGCAATATCCCTGTCTGATATAACTTTGAGCGGTCCCTGAAATCCAATCCTGTAGACTCCTCCATTTTCGCCGATAAAGGTTCCACCGGTTCCGATGAGCTTACAAAGTCCTTTAAGAAGGCAGGAGGTATTGCCCGACGACAAAATCACCTCAATGCCATTTTCATTGAGTTTTCGTATTGTCTCAATGGCAACAGTTGAAAGCCTGCGCTTTTCATCAGTCAGCGTTCCATCTATATCAGTTATCACGCCCCTTAACACAGATAAACTCCTATAAAAATTGTGATTTCAACAAGATCTGAGGCCACCTTCTTCCACAAGGAATGCAGCTTCACCTTCCGGAAGGTTCGGACTGTCAACAAGTTTGAAGACACGTTTCCCGCCCTTGCTCTTACGCAGGTATACCCTGAAGGTGGCAGTATGGCCTACAATATTTCCTCCAACAGGTTTTGTCGGATCACCAAAGAAAACTGCCGGATTGGATTGCACCTGGTTGGTCACAAGACCTATTGCATTGTATTCGTCGCAGAGCTTGAAGATATCATGCATATGCCTGTTCAGTTTCTGCTGACGTTCTGCAAGGGTGCCGCGTCCTGCATATTCTGACCGGAAAAGGCCGGTGAGAGAGTCCACGATCACAAGCTTGACAGGTTTTCCAGCAGCTTTTAGTTCCTCTGCAAGCTCACGGGATGTCTCGATAAGAAGCATCTGATGATCAGAGGTCTGTGCCCGGGCAACATGGATATTCTTTAAAAAATCCTGTGGGTCTGCATCCTCTATCTCAAGGCCTTTTACCATCTGCTCGATACGTTCAGGTCTGAAGGTATTTTCTGTATCCACGTAGATGACCGAACCACCAAGACCGCCAAGTTCCTCCGGGAGCTGGGCATTGACTGCCATCTGGTGGACAATCTGCGATTTACCAGAACCAAACTCACCATACATCTCGGTGATAGCCTGGGTTTCAAACCCTCCCCCAAGGAGTTCGTCAACCTCTGGAACAAAGGTTTTAAGCTTTTTAACCTTCAAACGTTGCTCAAAGACGTCTGAGCCGGTTTTTAAACCACCAATATCTGCCTGGTCCCGACACCACTTGATCATCTTCTTTGCAGTCGCTTCCCCTATCTCTGCAGCCTCTGCCAGGCTTGAAGGAAGTGATGTTGCAATACTTTCAACGGTCAGGAATCCTCCGTCCCGAAGCTTTTCTGCAATAGCCGGGCCAACACCCGGAATATCCTCAATATCCAGTCTCCGCTGTGGCATGTTTGCTTTATCTTCCTTTTGTGCGGACGGAACAGCATCGGATTCTTCTGCATCAGGATTTATCTGGGTTGTGCACCACTTGATCATCTTCTTAGCGGTTGCTTCCCCTATCTCTGCAGTGTCATAGAGTTCTGTTACAGTTGTCTGTGCAATCTTTTCCACTGACTCGTACCCGGCTTCACGGAGCTTGTCTGCAGTGGTTGGTCCGACGCCAGGAATGTCCTCAAGTTTGTATGCTTCTGCTGCCATAGTAGTTTCCTCACAATAAAGGTGACTACAAGAGGTATTTAAGGTTAAAATAAACAGGGTGAAAGTGAAAACAACATTTATGAAAAAGACCGTATGAAGGTTGAAAGTTCATTTTTCAACCCTTGAAGGTCGTATTTTACCGCCTCTTCACTTTCGCAGAAGACCCTTTTTCCACTTGCCCGGCCGGTAATTGTGACATGGGAACCATGTGGGAGCCGGGTGTCAACAAGCCATGATCCTTCCTGGCTGGTAAGGACAGTACCTTCCTGTACATGAAGGATCCATCCTTCAATTCTGACCGGTTCTTCTTTGTCTGGAATTACCGACAAAGCCCCTCCTCTTCCAAGAGAGACCTCAACCTCTCCTGACCTCCCGATTTTTGCATAAACATTGTAGAGCATGATAGTCTCTCCTGGAAAAAGTGTCAGTTTTGCATCACTATCCCAAAGAACCAGAGGAACATCGGTATTTCCGTCAGAAAGCCGGAGATTTCGGACAAAGGAGATTATTCCATCCCGTCTGGTAAACTGTTTTGCAGGGAGGATTTTTGTAAGTATTCCTCTGACGGTGTAATTTTGTTCAGGAACAAGGCTATCCAGCGCTGTAACAGGAATGTCAGGGGTGGTCTCTGCAACGGTGATGGAAGACTCTTCATCAAGTATAACTTCCCGTCCTCCATAGTCCCCTTCCTTTGTAAGGGCGCTGGTGACAGATATGGGCATACCCTGGCTGATTCCGGACAACAAGACGGGATCCCAGCAGAGAAGACGTGCAGTTCCATTGGAATCACCAACAAGCCCACTCAGCATCTCTCCTGCAGTACCGTCCCGTCGGGTGAACGGGCGGGGCTCTGAAAGACTGATGATGAGAAGGTGCAGATCTGTGCGCTCAGGGGCTTTCCGTTCTTTCACCTCCATGACGCAGTCGATATCCACACAGGTCTTTCGGAGGTTAAGCGGCATTATCTCCCTTATGGACTTTCCATGCCTTCCGGTGATCTCAACCACGTCACCTGCCTCAAAATTCTCTTCAAGGGCTGCAGCCTGCTCATCCCAGAAGACAAGCTCAACCTGTCCGGTCTCATCGGCGACAGTCAGTCGTGCAACAAGTCCCTTCTCCCCGTCTGATCTCTCAAACTCCTTTACATCAGAGAAAGCGATGACCTTCGCATAAAAACAGAAAAGGGAGGACTTACCTCTTAGCCCCCTTATTTTGACATGGGCCCGTCCAAGATCCTTTACAACCAGCAGGGCTGCAGCCGTCTCATCTGCCAGATTTCCACAATCTGCTATCTTTTCCTCTACCAGGCTGTCGAATTTTTCCCTGCTTACAAGATCATCGACCAGGGCATAATGATACCTTACCACCGGTTCACTCCGGGTTTAGTCAAGCCAGGAAGGGGTTTTCAGGGTTGCCATCAGATCATCGATTGTCTCTGCCCTTCTCATTAGTTCTGCCTGTCCATTTCTTACCAGCACTTCTGCACACCTGCCCCGGCCATTGTACTGGGATGCCATGGAGTACCCGTAGGCACCGGTATCAAGGATGGCTACCAGGTCACCAGACACAACATGAGGGAGTTCACGGTCATGGGCAAGGATATCACCTGTCTCACATATGGGACCTGTCACCGTGTATATCCCGTCCGGTTTTTCATCTGCACGGTTAGCCACCAGCACCTCATGGTAAGAGTCATACATAGCCGGCCTTATCAGGAGATTAAACCCTGCATCAACATTCACAAAGGTCTTGTGTGCCTTTTTGACTGAGTTAACCTTTGTCAGGAGAACTGTTGAGTCACATACCATGGACCTGCCTGGCTCTATCCAGATCTCAGGCTGAATACCAAGACGTCCAAGTACAGATTTACAGACCGGCAAAACAGCACTTGCATAGTTTTCAAAAGTCGGGGCATCAGGGCCTGATTCAGAATGATCATATGACACCCCAAGCCCGCCGCCAAGATCAATGAATTTAAACTTCACACCCATCCGGTGAAGTTCATCAACCAGTTCCATCATGACCTCTGCTTCCCTTTTAAAAGGCTCAGTATCCAGAATCTGTGAACCGATATGGCAGTGAATACCAACCGGAACAACGTTTTTGCAGGCCAGGGCAGCGGCATATGCATCGGTAATCTCTGCTGCCGGGATACCGAACTTTGACGTTGCAAGCCCGGTTGCGATTTTCGGGTGTGTAGGTACTTCGATTGCAGGATTGACCCTGAATGAGACCTCAGCTACCTTTCCTGCTTCCCCTGCAACCAGGTCAAGCTGTGCCAGTTCATCAAGTGAGTCAAGCGATACTCTGACACCTTTTGAGACCGCCAGCTTGTGATCAGCCTCAGTCTTGGATGAACCATTAAAAAGCAGGTGTTCCGGTCTCATCCCGGCAAGAAGGGCAAAATGTAATTCACCAGCTGAGAAGACATCTGCCCCTGCACCCTCCTGGGCAAGAATCTTCAGTATGCTAAGATTTCCATTGGCTTTTGCTGCATACAGAATACGGAAATGAGGATAGTGGGCAGACAGAACAGATATATATCTCCGGTAATTATCTCTGATCCTGGTCTCATCGGTTACGTAAAGAGGAGTTCCATGTGTAAATGCCAGTTTTACCGTGTCACACCCTCCGATTATCAGGTGCTGATTTTGTATAGAGAGATGTGAAGGGAGTTTCACCATGACACTTCCTCCATTCGTTCTACTGCCTCCCTGATCCTGTCTGCTGACCGGGTAATTGCAAACCTGACATAACCTTCACCTGATTTTCCAAATCCGACACCGGGGGTTACGACAATACCCGTCTCATCAAGCATCTTTGCTGCAAAGGAGATGCTGTCAGGAACACCCATCCATACATAGAAGGTCGCCTTTGGCATGGAAACATCAAACTCAAGTTTTGTAAGACCGGCAACCAGAACATCACGTCTTTCCTGGTAGATTTTACATGCATCAGCAACACAGTCCTGTGGGCCGTTAAGAGCTGCAATCGCTGCATATTGAACCGGGTTAAAAACACCTGAATCAATGTTGGTCTTGACAATACCAAGGCCACGGATGACCTCCTTGTTTCCGACCGCCATTCCGATCCTCCATCCAGTCATATTGTAGGTTTTTGACAGGGAATGCATCTCAATCCCAACTTCTTCAGCCCCGTCAGCTTCAAGAAAAGATGGAGCCTTGTACCCGTCAAAAGTTATCTCAGAGTAAGCATTGTCACTGACAACAACTATGCCATGTTCTCTGGCAAATTCAACGACTTCCTGGTAAAAAGAGAGGGGTGCAATGGCTGATGTAGGGTTATTCGGATAATTTATCCACATCAGTTTTGCCTTCTTTGCAATATCCTTCGGGATGGCATCAAGGTCTGGAAGAAAACCGTTCTCTTTGGTAAGGGGCATCTCATGGGTTTTTGCCTCGGCAAAGAGTGCTCCGGTGCTGTAGACAGGATACCCGGGGCTTGGAACCAGAACATAATCATGAGGCCCGACAAGAGCTTCAGGAATATGGGCAACCCCGTCTTTTGAACCCATGAGGGAGATTACCTGTGAATCAGGGTCAATATCAACACCAAATCTTCTGTTATACCAGCCTGATACTGCCTGCCTGTACTCTGGCATGCCCAGGTACGAAGGATAATGATGATTATCAGGGTTTTTTGCTGTATCGATGAGAGCATTGACAATATGAGGAGGGGTTGAAAGATCAGGGTCTCCGACTCCAAGGTCGATGACATCAACACCTTCTGCCCTTTTTTTTGCTTTCATCTCGTCTATTCGGGCAAACAAGTAGGGTGGAAGGTTCTTTATTCTTTGTGCAAACATTGTGGTATACGTTAGCCACCAGAATTCATAGATGTTTAGGAACCGAAAAAATAGTGGGATCAGACTTTAAACTGATCCATTTCCTCATGAATGTGTTTTACGGTTTCATGTGCCTGATCAGTAACCGCTCGAATGTCAGACATAGAGGTGTTTACCTGT
>JAQVIE010000028.1 GCA_028695895.1 Methanospirillum sp.
TGGCCGCGCACCGGCAAGGTGCCGTGAAACGGGCAGTTTACGTCATCACATTCCTTTTCTGGGACTGGGACGTTTAATCCGATATTTTTTGCCATTATGAGCCTCTATCTCTTGATTCGCATATTGATGCGTTTCTCAGGTGCCATGACGAGCACCGTTCCGGTTACATCCACACGTTTTCCTGAGGGAAGGGTGAACCGGAAGACAACTCCTTTCTTTGCCACCTTTTTTACCCCGGTCCCGGTTCTGATGAATACCATGTTCCTGGTTTCAAGAACAACCAGGCCGGAGATCCCGTTCAGATTACGGTTTTGTGCTTGTTCCACCCTGACATCCAGCCCGGTCAGTTCATGACGGAGGATGTTATGCAGGGTGATCATGCCTGTATTCTGCGGTTCTGCTCGGTTTTCATCCGGGCAATTGTCCGGCGGATTTCGCGAATCCGACCGACATTTTCTGTAGATCCTCCGGCACTGACTTTTCCATGGTATTGGATAAGTTCCATCCGGAGTTTGTCAACATGTTCAACAAGTTCCACGTCAGAGAGTTGTGAAACATCCCGTGCACGGAAGATTGCCATTCACTCTTCCTCCATGAAATCTTCCTGTTCATTGCCAACGGAGATATCATCAGCATCCAGAGTCTCCTCTTCGTAATCATCAGAGATTTTGGTGATGTGAGCCATGTTCCGCTGTTTTTTAGTTATTTCTGCGGTTACTTCGAAGTGATCAGGAAGCTGGGCACCTGGCGGAATGAGACGAGCCTGGACACCAATGACACCCAGTTTCTTGACGGCAACTGCGTATCCCTTGTCAACCAGGGTGTTCACCGGGTCGCCGGAGTGCTTGATATACCCATCAGTAAACTTCTGAACACGTCCTCGTGACCCGGTAAGCTTTCCTGATACGACAACCTCGCACCCAAGTGCTCCGGACTCCATGATCCTGCGAAGTGTTGAAGACCCGGCCTTTCTGAAATACCAGCCTCTTTCAAGAGCACTTGCAAGTCGTTCTGCCATTATCTGTGCGTTCAGGTTTGGATTATCAACCTGTTGAACCTCAATCTGTGGGGATTCAACGCCATATGTGGTTGCAAGATCCTGTGTCAGGGCTCTGACAACTTTTCCACCCTTGCCTATGACAATTCCGGGCTTTTCAGCAAAGATTGTCACCTGGGTTCCAAGAGGGGTCCGGATAAGATCCATGCCACCATACCCTGCACGTTTCAGTTCCAGACCAAGATGCCTTTCAACACGGACCTTCCTGACACCATCTGAAACAAATTTTCGTTCTACTGCCACAATATCAGGCCTCCTGTTCACGGACGATCAGCTCAATATTTACCGTCTGACGATCTTTCGGAGTTGCACGTCCCATTGCACGAGGCATAAAACTTCTTCTTCTTATGCCACGGTTTGCAGAGACATGAACAATACGAAGCTGAGCTCCTGCAAGTCCACTATATTCTGCGTTTTTTCGGACATTATTCAGCAGCCGGAGATATACACGGCTTGCTTTCTGCGGGTACCGGCCGGCATCCCAGCCAGCAAGACCCTTCCGGTGAGGAACATTTCTGTTGAACCGCTTGAACGGAATTGGTTTTTGAAGGGCAACAACCGCTTCAAGGTATTCTGCCGCTTCATCAAGCTTCATTCCCCTGATAAAACCTGCAATCTCAATTGCATGTTTCGGGGAGATCGGAGCTTCGTTCACGTGTCCACGGGCGATGTCTTTCCCGGTTAGCTGGTTTGAATAATCAAATCTGGCCATATCCATCACTTCAACGGAACGAATTTACTCGACCTGGTTGCACCAATACCGGCTGAACCATGGGAAACCCGCCTTCTGGTCAATGCAAACTCACCAAGGTAATGGAACACGGATTCCGGCTGGAGTTCAACCCGGATAAATTCCTTTCCATTGTAGATCTCAATTTCCCGCCCGATCATCTCAGGGAGGACGATCATGTCACGCTGGTGAGTTCTTATTCTCGATGTATTGCTACGAATGTCAGAGAGGAGCTTTTCTTCACCAATGGTCCAGCCACGAAGAACCTTCCGGCGTGCACGGGAGGGCATAACAGGAAGCAGATCCTCCAGATTCATTGCACGGAGTTCATCAATTTTGTAGCCATGGTAGGTAAATTCCTCCTTCCGTCGTGGCAGTTTCTTCTGTACTTTTTTTGCCATCCCGTTCACCTCCTTCCAGTACGCCGGGCGGCGATATGTCCAACCTTTCTACCTGGAGAGGTTCCACGGCTCACAGTCTTTGGTCTTCCTGCATGCTGATGTCCTCCACCACCAAAAGGGTGATCGACGACATTCATTGCATAACCTCTGACACGTGGCCAGTTGGTTGCACTGCTCTTTATCTTGTGGTATTTTTTGCCGGCCTTGACAAATGGTTTTTCAAGACGTCCTCCACCGGCAACAATTCCGATAGTTGCCCGGCACTGGCCATTAAACCACTTTGTTGCTCCACTTGGCATCCGAACTGCAACACGGCCGTCCATCTTGTCAGTCACAGTTGCCTGCACACCACTTGCACGGACAAATTTGCCACCGTCATTGGGATAGGCTTCAATATTGCATACTGCAGACCCGGATGGGATTTCCTGAAGCGGAAGGGTGTTCCCGTTCTTAATCTCTGCTTCAGATCCCCAGGTCAGAGTGTCCCCGATTCCCATACCTTCAGTGACCAGGACGTAGGTATTTTCTCCGTCCGGAACGTCCACCAGGGCGATCGGGGTATGGCGTGCAGGGTCATGTTCAATATCGATGATCCTGTAGCTGATGGTCTCCCCGGCCCGGCCAAGGTGCTTTAGTTGTGCTTTGTACCGGTGAGAAGGTGCACGATATCTCGGGCCACCTCTTCCCCGGTTTTGTGAAATAATTCTATGTCCCATGCTACACCTCACATGATACCAAGCCGGCTGAGAATCTCTTCAGCAGCTTTCGGGTTTGAAAAACTTACCATTGCTTTTTTCTGTCCCCGGTTTGTCATCAGGGTTCTTACCTGGGTAACCGGCTGGTCAAACATCTTCTCGATAGCGACCTTTATCTGAACCTTGGATGCATTCCGGTCAACAATAAACTGGAGCTGGCCGTCACGCTCGACGATCATGCTCGCTTTTTCTGTTGCATATGGATATTTAAGTATCATTACTGCTCGCCCCCAAGTTTTCTGACTGCATCTTCAGTCCAGAGAGTAAGGCGGGCTGAATGAGTACCTGGTGCTAAAAGCTCAACGTTCAGGTTGTCTACAAGGCACACATCCACTCCTGCAAGATTTTTTGCTGCAAGAAGCCGCTCATTGCCAGTGACGATGAGAAGACTCTTTCGCTGTTTATATCGGCGGCCACGGAGTTTTCCACGACCTGCACGAATCTTGCATGATCTTTCTGCACGCTCAATATCTCCGTAAACACCTATTGCACGGAGTGCTGCAATTACTTCCCTTGTCTTCTTCAGTGATTCAAAATCGTCTGAAAGAACAAATGGCAGAGTGCCAGTGAATACGTGACCACGGGAACGAACGAGCTCTGGTGAAATTGTGGCGGCAATTGCAGAATTAATCGCTTTTTTCTTTTCCTTCTGATTGATGTTTCTTACAAGCACTTTTTCCACTTTTGGTGGATGTGCTGCACGGCCACCTTTTGACTGCGGGACTCTTGCTGCCCGAGAGCTGTTTTTCAGACGAGGAACATGTGAAACTCCACGACCACTACCCCAGCCGACTGCAGATGTGTTAATTCCTGCAAACACGTATGTCCCGTGTGGCTGGTAACGCCGACTCTGCTGAGCGATAACCGCTTTTTTAATCAGATCAGGGCGATATTCCGAACTGAAGACCGGAGGAAGTTCAATCTCGTGTGCCACAGTTCCGGTAAGTGTCAATACCTGTGCTTTCATTTACTTCACCCCTGATTGGACTCCAGGCTCACAAACCCGATTTCAGGCTCGCGAATCTTGTGTTCTCCAAGGCGTATTGCATGTCTGATACGAATGAGACGCTTTACAGGTCCAGGTACAGAACCCTTAACAAGTACATAACGTGCCTGCACTTCGCCATAGTTAACGAATCCGCCTTTAGGAGTTATATCTGCTCCATCTTCTCCGATTTTCAGAAGCCGTTTATTAAACTCGGTCCTCTGGTGATATCCCATCTGACCCATCATGGGGACCTGCCACCTTACGTGGTGCGGACACCATGGTCCGAGAGTTCCAACATGGCGTTTTTTCTTCCCGCGGGAGTGTTTTCTTTTCCTGAGGTGAACTCCCCAGCGCTTGACCGGACCCTGGATTCCTTTTCCTTTTGTGATTGCAGTCACATCGGTGTACTGACCGACTTTGAAAAGTGACCGGATATCAAAATCCCTGCCAAGCATGCTGAGTCCGTACTCGAACCGCTCGGTCATAGAGCCACCATCAATACGTGTCTCCATGAGGTCAGGAACTTTCTTTGGAACACCAGTAAGGGCAGAAGGCCGGGTGTAGGTCAGTGCGATTACATCCACAATCCGGTCTGCTTCAAGTGCTTCGCGAATCTTCTTCTCTGCTTCTTCCCGTTTGTTGTTCTTTGGAAGAATCACCCTTCGTCCAAGTTCCTTGTCAAAGGAATCAGCCCAGATTTCTGTCAGAACATGGTTCCCATAGGTATCATGGCGATAAACACGGATTGCAGCTACACGCATATCCGGAACTTCGATTACCGTAACCGGTACCATGATATCTTTTCCCTCATTCGGGCTGTGGGCATGATCATCGGCCATGATGACATGAGTCATTCCCACCTTGTATCCTGCAAAGCCCTGGAGTGCAGGTTCTCCCTGGTACGCGGGCCACGCATGATATTTTGGAACCGGGCTCTTTGCCCTTTTCCGCGGGCTGTAAGCCAGAGAACCCATGCGAGGTCTGTGAATTATTGGCATGTGTCAATCAGTCCTAATTTCTGTATCTGGGAACACTTCCGGAGTTCCGGTTGTGCTTTCGATGCAGGAATGAGACACGGAACTTGAGCTGCTAATGCGCTTTCGCCATAACTGCTGCACGCTGGACAAATAACGGGATCCCTTCCTACCTCATGAAGTTCCGTCCCGGATGTGCAGAAAAAATCTGCCAGAAGATACTCTCATGTGTAGACAGATCTGGTATATATCGCCCAGCAACCGGTCTCTCGTAAGATGCGTGATACTTCGGCATATCCTGAAAACAGGATTCGGGCCGCATCGTCCACCCTTGCCGACATCACATCCCACTCTTTCAGCCCATTGCAATTAAAGCAATTTTCGACTGTTTTCTGACTAAAAAAAGTCAAAATCAGTTAATTCAGATAGCAAGAGAAACAAATCCCTGCTATTGAGGCTTCCCTAATATTCAACAAAATAAGGTATAAAGATTTGGCTTCTTAATTACTCAAAGTAGAGGTCACCATCATTTTTCAGATATACTTCGATCTTTTCCCTGACAAATCTTGACTTATTTTTTTCAGGGATTTCATCACGAATCCGGTTCATAAGCTGAATATTATCATATCTGACTTTTACTCCAACCTTTTCTGCTTCATCATATATCTTTTTTGAAGCCTCTAAAAGGTCAGATCCTTTGTCTATTGTGCAAATATGACGTGCGTCAAGGCTGTAAAAGAAATCTAAGGTTTCCCGCGCCCGTCTGACATTATCCATTGCAGATTTTTCAATAGTGCAGATATTTGCCTTCGAAGTCTTGATAATATCGGCTATTTGCTGCTGAGTAAGGCCTGCTTTCCTGTATCTGAGAACCTCCCTCTGCCTGTCTGTGAGTACACCTTCTTTCATGGAATTAACGTTGATCTCAAAAATTTAAACTGGTTTCGTTAACCTGTTCAATAATTAAGCTTATGTTAATAGAAATCAATCACTTTTTTTAAAGATTATATAACACGCGCCATTTCTGCTATTTTGACAAAAATCGATTTCACAATATTTATTACGATATTTTGTCATAGTATCGTTGAACACACAGAGGTGTAGTATGGTTGTAAAAGTAGGAATTGCAAAACTCGGAAATATTGCCAGCGGTGTTATGGCAGAACTTCTCCTGGATGAGCGTGCAGACCGTGAAGATATGCAGACTTTCATGGCAACCTCCGGTACAAAGCTTCAGCCTGAAGATATCGACCGTGTTGTTACCAACATGAAAGCATGGGGCCCGGATTTCTGTATTGTTGTCTCTCCAAACGGAGTTCTTCCCGGACCAAAAGGCGCACGTGAAGCACTTGCAGCAGCAGGTATTCCATGTGTTGTCATTACCGACGATATCACTACCAAGAAAGAAGAGTGGGAAGCCCTCAAGGCAAGCGAATTTGGATACCTCATCATGAAGGGTGACGCCATGATTGGTGCACGCCGTGAATTCCTTGACCCCATCGAGATGGCAGACTACAATGGTAACCTTGTCAAGGTTCTCTCTATCACCGGGGCATTCCGCAAACTCCAGATCGCTATCGACGAAGTTATCGATCAGGTAAAAGCAGGAAAGAAGGGTAAAGATCTGGTTCTTCCAAAAATTGTCATGAGTTCAGACAAGGCTGTTGAAGGAGAATTCAGCAACCCATATGCATATGCAAAAGCACGTGCAGCATACGAAATTGCACAGTCTGTTGCCGGCGTCAACGTCAAGGGTTGTTTCATGACCAAGGGCTTTGAAAACTACACCCCAATCGTTGCATCAGCACATGAGATGATGCGCCAGGCAATGCTCCTCTGTGAAGAAGCACGTGAGATGGAGAAAGCAACTGATGCAGTAATCAGAAAGCCACACAAGAATGATGGAACCAGGGTTGCTAAGAAGACCCTTATCAGCAAACCAGAGTAAACCCAAATAGGGTCCTTTTTTTTATTTTACGTGGTTATTACGCCAGAGTTTCCCTATATCTTCAGGTAAAGTGAGTATTACCGGTTCATGGTGAAGTTTTTCCATAAAAGCCGTGTCTGATGTTGAAAGAGGATTGGGGTTTATGCGTGCGATGAGTATTGCAAATGCAGAAAAGAAATCGCGTTCATTATCCTGCCCGAAAAATACAGAAAAGTTCCAGGATCCATGACCGATATCCTGATAAAAATCAAGAATGCGAACAAGATCACTGGCAAAAGTATCAACTGATTTTTTGAAATCTGACACAGTCACACCTGGCAGGACACATCTTATCTCCTTTTCTCCGACGGGGACCGGATGGGCATACCAGAAAAGGTTCAGACCATCCAGGAAGCGTTCTGAGGCAGATTCATTTCTGCATAGTTCAAGCCACCAGGAGCGGTTATGTTGCTCGAAATAGTCACGAGAACAGGTGATGTATTTCATTGGGAGTGTATCAGGAACAGGATCAGAAAGCCCCTGAAGATGTGGGTGAGGGAGCGATGCACCGGCGGAAGGAAGATAATTCCAGTTGATTGAGACATATCCGGGCTGTTTTTCCAATACAAGTGCCTGAGCCATGAGAGCATCCTTTATCTGATCCCTGGTAAAGGAGCGAACCATGTGATCCCTGGTGATTACCGTCACAATGTGGTAGGTAGCGAACGGGTACAGGTTTGGAAAAGTGATACTTTCGCCAATTTCAAGGCGGGTTCCATCAGGAAATACCGGAGTCACTTCAGTTACCAGTTCTTGACAAAAGGGACATCCTTCCGGAAGGTAATCAGGAATATCAGGGACTCCAATACCTCGTTTCAAACGTTCAGGACAGATGCGTGCCCTCATCCCGGTGAGTGAATCGGTCCTGAACTCAATAAATCCGCTTTCATGTATATGTCTACAGGCCTGGAACATCATCTTCCCAATACCTCTTCGTAGGATATCAGTTTTGCCCTTGCAGGAAAATTCCTAATAAATAAGGCAGAATATCAGTTTTACAAGATAATTATTGTAAAATACAGTTGCAAAATGACGGCGTTGAGTTTTTTTAAAAAAAGGTTGAGTTGATATATGTTTACACGACGTATTTGCCGAGCAGACGGATGGAGTTTACCATGTCAGGACCAAGTGGTGAACCAAAGATGATCTGGGTAACACCAGATTTTGTAAGATCCTCACACTTCTGCTTTACAGTGTCCGGGTCTCCTGCGATGGTAAATGCATCGATGGTTGCGTCATCAACATTCTCTCCTGCAGTCTTAAAGTCGAACTTTGCAAGAGCAGCCTTGATGTTGGCAACCTTGGCAAGGTCAAGTCCGTGGCGCTGGAGAAGTGGCTCTGGTGAACCTGCTGCGATGAATGCGGCAACGATCTTTGCTGCGTTACGTGCCTTCTTCTCATTCATGTCAATTGACATTGCAGTGTATGCACCGATGTCAAAGTTTTTCTTACCAACTTTATCACAGGCTGCCTTGATGATCGGAATGGCAACACCGAAATCTTTTGGATTGGATGCATTAATCAGGGCACCGTCACCGATAGTTCCGGCAAGTTCGAGAACTTTTGGACCCTGTGCGCCGATGTAGACCGGGATTCCCTTCTTTCCAGGAAGAGTGACACCAGTGAGCTTTGCGCCATCATAGTCAAAAAATTTCATTCCGCTCTTTTTGACTTCTTCGCCGCCCCACAGTTTGCGCATCTGCACAACTGCTTCTTCAAGACGGCTAACAGGCTTTTCCGGGGAAATTGCAAGCTTTGGAAGGGTGGAAAGGTCACCAGGTCCGATTCCCATAACAGCACGGCCTTCAGAGATCTCATTCAGGGTGCAGGCAAATGAAGCCATTGCAGCCGGAGTGTCAGTGAATGCGTTCATAATACCCGGGCCCATCTTCAGGGTTGTTGTTGCCTGTGCAATTGCTGCAAGGGTCGGGTAGCAGTGGCGGTTGTTATAGTGGTTGGTGATCCATGCAAAATCGATATCTTTCGACTCTGCAAGCTTACAATAGTTTACTACTTGCTTGACGGTAATGTTTCCAGGAACGAATTCTATTCCATAACTCAAGGTTAACACCTCATTTCTTAATTAATACCCATACCGGTAAAAATATTATCATTTGATATTGTATGTTTCAGGTTTTTTTGGCACTGAAAGGTAAAAAACACGAAATATGAACAGATCATAAAAAAAGATACTACAATATCCTCCGTAACGCATCGGTTTCTTTTGGATAATCGCACATTATGTGGATATCTCATGATCAGAACTCAGGAACAATTGTATCAGATGAACAGAATACATTATACACAAGGATCCTTTGTGAACATTTACGGGCGTGATAAAACTACATGAGGCTGCTGATTCTCGGGCTTGGAACTGCAGGAAGTAAGATAGCAGACGCAATTATCAGACCGTCAGGCCATTCCACCAGGTGTTCAGACCTCCATGCTATCGCTGTTGATAATGACCCGGAAGTACTGGAACACCTTGCTCATATTGAAGAAGAAGCGAAATTTTACTTTCCAAAAGATGATATCGAGGCCCCTGAGCTTCTCACAACCCGGTTTATCATTGATGAAGTGAAAGCAAAACTGAAAGGGTATGATGTCGGAACACATGATGCCATACTGGTCTGTGCAGGCCTTGGAGGAGGACTGGTAAGCCTTGTTCCACATCTTGTTTCAATCATCAGGGA
>JAQVIE010000029.1 GCA_028695895.1 Methanospirillum sp.
GTCCCTGAGGATTATCTTTTTCTGATTAGCAAAAAACGGAATTTTGTCATATTCTAAAATTGTATCAAAACCATTACCATATACGAAGTTACCGGTGATATGATCCCAGTTCTGAATTTTGCATAAAGCAAGATCATCAGGAACCTCTCCCTTCAGGGCCATGGAAATAATCCGTTCTGCATCGTCCAGCTGCACTTTTCGTAAAAGAACCAGTGCTTTTCCAGGTATACTCACTGATACTATTGGTTCCTCTTTGCAAAAGCCGATACAGCCGGTTTTAACAAGAGAAATGTTATGGTTTTCATCCTGGATTATCTTTTTCATCTGGTCATATATTGCCATGCCACCGACTGCAATCCCGCATGATGAAGTACCAATCCCGATTCGGATGATTCCAGGCTGAATTCGCATTAACCCTTCTTTCCTGAATGAATCAAGGTCTTTGGCAGTCTGAATTTTCATCGTTTCCACCCATATATCTCCAAAATTTTCGGGATCCTGTCAGCTGTAACATATCCGTAAAGATCCCCGTCGACATGTAAGACCGGGGCCATGCTGCATGCTCCAAAACATCGTGCAATCTCTACGGTAAACTTATTATCAGAGGTAGTCTGGAAAAATTTACCGTCCTCTGTTTCTCCACTGATACCAAGGTGTTCCTGTATTGTCTGAAGGATCTTTTCAGCTCCTTTCACATGGCACGGAGTTCCCATGCAGACAGTAATCAGGTGCTCTCCTACTGGCTTCAGGCTGAAAAATGAGTAGAAAGTGACAATGGAAAAGAGATCAGAGAGTGGTGTATCCAGTTTTTCTGATACCAGCTTAAGGGTATCCATCGGGATGTGTTTTTCACTTATCTGAATCTCCCGCAAAATTCCCAGGGTTCTGCCTGCCTGGTATGGATATTTTTCAATAATTTTGTCAAGCGTCTTTTCATCCATTCTGTTCTCCAAAAAAAGGTTAGATGTTTAGTGCTTTTCGCTTCCGGTTGATCTCTGCCTCAAGCAGGTCAGCAGTCTTCAATGGGTCAGGTTCAACTGCAAAAGTTGAATTTGTAATCTCTTTTACTCCGTCGGCCAGGAGATTTAAGACATTAGAACTACCAAAGATCTTTGGCGGGATACCAAGGACAGTGTAGACACCGGATGCTACAAAGTAAGTCCCAATAGATATGGCCTTTTGTGAATACCATTCAGGAGCAGCCCCGCCAATCGGGAGATCGCCTATTCCAACCCCTAATTCTTTTGCAATGTTAGCAGCCAGAACCAGAATTCTTGAGCAGTCAACACAGGAACCCATGTGCAGAACCGGTGGAATACCAAGCAGCTTGCAGACCGATGCAAGGCCTTCTCCGGCAAGATCAGCAGCTTCAGGAACCAGAAGTCCTGCTTTTCCACAGGCAATAGCTGAACATCCTGTCTCAACAACCAGGATATTACGTTTTATCAGTTCTTTTGCAAGGGTAATATGTCCGTAATCCTGTTTGATACGAGGATTATTACATCCTACAATACCAACACAGCCCATTATCTTTCCGGCAACGATGGCATCAATTAACGGTTTATATGTTCCTCCAAGGGCTTTTTTAATCGTCTCTTCTGAGAACCCGGCCATAATTTTCATCGGACGGGCAGGAATCCTCACCCGGTCCATGTTCCTGTTCGGATAATTTTCAATGGCCAGTTTAATTATCTCTTTTGCGGTATCTATGGCATTTTCAGGATTAAATTCCATGTAAATGGAACCTATAATTTTTGCTTTCGTACTGGTAGTGATGACTTTGGTATGATAACAACTTGCAGTTGCAGGGACTGACGGAAAAATACACTGGTAATCTACGATCATCGCCTCTACTGCTCCGGTTGCAATTGCGAGTTCCTGGTCAAGGAAACTACCTGCAATCGGGATACCTGATCTCATTAAGAGTTCATTTCCGGTGCAACACATCCCTACAAGGTTGATTCCCTTTGCACCTTTATCTTCAGCCATCTTTTTCAGTTCTGGTTCCTCTGCTGTATTTACGATAATTTGTGAGAGGAGAGGATTGTGGCCATGAAGAACAATATTCACTTTGTCATGACTAAGGGTTGCAAGGTTTGTAACTGATGTAATTGGTTCTGGTGTTCCAAAGAGTATGTCAGAACACTCTGTTGCTGCCATGGAGCCTCCCCATCCGTCAGAAAGCGAGGTTCTCATTGCGTGAAGGAGCAGGTTAACATAATCTGCATCAACTCCCATGTGAATTCGGTGCATTGCCTCAACAATCTCCCGATCAATGCTCCGTGGCATGATTCCTGCTTTTTTCCAGGTTTCTTTTGTAGGGGCCGGTGCCCTCTCTGATAGCATAATTCGGTTTTTAATCGTTCCAAACTCTTCAAGTATCCAGATAGCAAGGTCTTTGGCAATATCGTGAGTTTCTCTACCGTCGGTTAAAATCCCGTATTCTGCAGCTACATGTTTTAGTTTCTCTACATCAGTGATCTGGTACCCTTGTGCATTTCCTTCAGCGGTCTCAAGAAGAACCTCAACTACTTCTCTTCCATGATCAGAATGTGCAGCAGCTCCCACACAGAGATCATCAAGCAGGTTTCTGGCAACAATGGTATCAACATCTGCTCCACAGACTCCAAGAGATGTTTTTCCGCCAAATGGATCTATCCTGCAAGGACCCATGGCACAGTTATTACAGCATACCCCAAGCTGGCCAAATCCACACTGAGGTTGCTGTAGGGCAAACCTGTCCCAAACGGTTTCTACTCCTTCTTCAAGGGTTTTTCTGATGATCTCCTGGTCTGTCCTGTCTGATGCTCTTGTCTCAGCTTCTGCCCTGATATCCTGGTTTGTCATATTTTACCTTCCTCTCATGATAGTGATGCAAGTTTTTCCATTACTGCCTGAAATGCCTGAATATTTTTCGGTATAACGGGAACTTCTGTATCTGCTCCCCTGGATGTTATCATCCTAATGGTAAAATCTGTCCTGGCAACCCGGATAAGATCGTTTACCTCCCCGAATTGTAATGCAGAGGTTTTACAAGCTTGCACACATGCCGGAATTCTTCCTTCTCCAAGTCTTACGATACAATTGTCGCATTTAGCATTTACTTCACGGTTCAGATTAAGAATGGGAATATCCTGAAACTGAATAATTCCAAAAGGACAGGCCATGGCACATACGGAACATCCGATACATTTCAGATAGTCAATGAGAACAGAGCCGGTATTCTCGTCCCGGTAAAGAGATCCGGTCGGACATACCTGTATACAGGGAGCAGGATCGCAATGTCTGCACCGGTTTGGGAATTTCAGGTAGTTGTCTATTACTTCAACAAAGATGCGTGGTTTGGATCTTGTTTTTTCCTGGATTGAAGATAGTAAATCTTTACTCTCCGAGTGTTCAATTGCACAGGCCACTTCACAATGTCTGCACCCGACACATCGTTCCTGCCTTACAAAGACGGTTTTCATCCATAATACTCCGGTCGATTTCCTTTTTTCAGATTGAGTCACTAATTACCAAATTACAGAGAGAATAATTGTGAATCTGTAGTGAGGATGGATAAAGGTATTGTTTATATAAAAAAAGATGATTATAGAAAACTAAAATTTACAAAGATAATTAAAAACAGAGAATATTAATGCGTTAAAAAATGATTATGGGAGGACAATATTGAATCCTGTATCAAATACATCCAGCATATTGACAAAATTATCAAAAATTTGAGAGTTGCCTGATATTCTTACATCTTCCGGAACTATCGATGGATTATGTGCAAGCTGTTCAAGAGTCTTTCTTGGCATTGTGACGGTCACATCAGCTTCGGATGAAATTACATCAGTCCAGTAGACAAGTACATCATTTTTAATCTGTATTAATGCTTTGTCGCCTGAATCTGACAAAATAAGGTTCATCTGGTAGTCTTCACCAGTTACTTGCTCCTTATTAACTCTTACAGAGATGTAATCAAGTAACTGACCAATAGTCATGGCTTTCATAATATCTTCAGACAGCCCTCTCATCTGCCTTACTGGTTCCTCACTTCTAAGATCCTGGGCTGCTGAAAGGTACGCGTTTCTTGCAGTTCCTGATTCTGACTGGTATCCAAGTTGTTCAAGAGCCGCAGCTTCTATCTCCCTCGCAGCCATATTGGTCGGATCAGCAAACACAAGATAATGTGCTATAGAAGCAACCAGTTCATATTCCCCGGCATTATAATGATCCTGAAGACGTTTCATGGCAGTATCTGCCCCTCCCATGTATTCGGTCATATGTGCGGCAAATTCCTCTGGTGGAAGGCGTTTTAGATTAATTGGATTGCCATCATAAAAACCCAGGTATTTCCGGTATGTTGCTTTGACTCCCATGTATATCTGACCATAAAATCCGTAAGTATACCAGTATTCCCTAAGAGATTCCGGGGGCTTTATCATATCTGCAATCTCATCCATGGTATATCCTTTGTTCATAAGATTCAGGGTTTGGTCATTGATATATTTGTATAAATCTCTCTGATTTTCCAAGAGTTCTATCACCTTGTCATTACCAAACCTGGGCCAGTGATGTGAAAAGAAAACAACCTCTGCTTTATCCCCATAAAGTCTCCTTGCTTCATCCAGGGCATTGGCCCAGGCAAGAGGATCCCTGACCTGTGCTCCACGAAGTGTCAACAGATTATGAAGGGTTGCTGTGCAGTCTTCAGCCATAAGAAGAGCTTTTTTCTGAGGGAACCAGATGTCAAGTTCAACTGGTGCTTCAGTATCAGTTGTCAGATGAAATTCCATATCGATTCCGTCGATTGATACTCTCTGTCCAGTATAAGTGATGTCCATTGTAGGTGGAATTAATGAAGCTATTCCCACTGATGGACTTTTTCCAAGGCCTATGTCAATATTTCCCTTTGCATCCTTTGGAAGACGTAAACCATACTGGTAGACTGCTCTTCGTTGCATTGCATTCCCTGCATAGACATTTTCACTAAGTGCATGTTCCATGAAATGTTCAGGGGCGATAATCTGAACTTCACCAGATTTAACCTCCTCTTCGGTTATTACTCCTTTTACTCCCTGGTAGTGATCAACGTGCGGGTGAGAATAGATGACTGTGTTTACAGGAAAATAACCAAGTGATCTGTTTACAAGTTCCATTGCAGCCCTTGCAGATTCTACTGAGGTCATTGGATCGATGACAATCCAGCCGGTGTCTCCTTTGATAAGACTCATACTTGTAACATCATATCCCCTTACCTGGTAGATTCCATCGGTGACTTCAAATAATCCGTTAATGTTATTTAACTGACTTTGTCTGAATAATAATGGGTTAACTGTGTCAGGACAGGTCCCATTATTAAGAAATTTATATGCTTCCATGTCCCATGATGAATAACCCGGGTAATCAGAAGGGATGACCAGATATTCATCCGTAGCAATAAATCCCCTGTTTGCAAAATCAAAATCTTCTTCATTGTTATCCCAGGCAGGTGTATTATTCATCTCTTCAAGAATAGCAATAGTATAATCCGATGCATCATTTCTGTTATCCGCATATACTGTTCCAAAGATTAAAAGGAGACATAAAATCCCCAAAATAATTTTGATTATTTTCATATATCAGCTAAAAAAGGATCTTTTTGTTTAAAAAAGTATTGGCTGTGTGACCGTAATCATGTGAGGCCGTCCAATAAAAAAACCGGACAATTTGCCATTTAAAATTTATGGCAAATGTCGAAAAACCTTAACAAAAATATTTATAAAAATTTTACACCCAGTTTTATGGACTTTTGTTATTAAGTTTTAATAAGAGTGTGGGAATCACAAGTTTGTTTCTACGGTTTAAGTACCCAATTACTTTTAACGCGCATATAAAGGCAGGAACATCAGGAAAAACTGGATGATGTTACCGGGTTTGAACTGCATATGCAATCCAATTTACTGCTACTTGCCGCACTTAATTAAATTTATTGACTATCTCCATCAAAAAACCCTGAACATCTCTTCTTTGTATGAATTTCTGCCTTTTCCTGCATCCCGGGTAATATCAAGGTCGTACCACCCGGTTTTTGTTTCATTTGAAATTGACAGGTATCCAGTTATCCTGCTTCCCTGGTATGATACAGCACCCAGAACTGGAATTATTTCAGTATTATTTGTGGTATTGTAAGTAAGATTAAGGTTCAGATATTCTCCGTCTCCGAAATTTCTTCCGGTAACCGTCACTTTCAGATCCTCAGTTCCCACAGCTGCACGGTCAGGTTCAATCGAGATGATGATCGGGGTATTATTGTAAAGAACTCTGAATGCCCCGGTTTTTACAAGTTGTTGGCCTGACGGAGAAGTTATGGTCAGATCGTACTTGTCAGGCATTGTATCTGGCGGTATATAGAACTGGGCTATTATCTCACCTGGGCTTACAAACCTTACAGATTCACTCTGTATTGGGTTTTTTCCACCGGTTAGGGATACTAAAGAACCATTAATAAAGTTGTTTCCTGTTATCGTGGCTGAGATAAACTGCCCCTGTTCACCGCTATCCGGATATATTCCGGCAAGGAGCAGGGAAGTCTTTGAATAAATGTAAAATCCCCCTTTAAGTATGTCACTTTTGCTATACCGGTTAGTTACGACCACATCCCAGGTACCAGGAACAGCAGTTTCAGGAATTGGAATTGTACAGTTTATCCTGGTTCCAGAATCAATCAGTATATTTTTGGCAGAAATGGTCTTTTCTCCATTTTGCAGGGTTACACGGTCACCTTCAAGAAATGACATGCCCAGAAGGGTTATCTCTCTCTCTGTTCCCTGGATCCCCCATGCCGGGGTTATCTGAAGGTTAAAAGGTGTATATGGTTCTCCACCAAGGAATATACCGGCCTTCATGGCTGACTGGCCATCAGGGTTTGTTACTATAAGATCCCACAGCCTTTCGTGGTATTTCTGTGGAATTAGGACAGTTCCTGTTATTCTTCCTGGTGAATCAACAACAATGCCAGTACCAGGTATTATAAATTTATTTCTGGATAAGGCAAAGGTTGATCCATTTAGAAAATTGTTGCCGGTTACCGTCACTTGTACCGGGATATCCATGTCAGCCTGATCAGGTGTAATTGCATGGATATGTGGTTTTGGGAGGGGAGTAACCGTAAATGCCTGTGAACTAACCATCTCCTGCCCGTCAGCATTGATTACTGAGAGGTTCCATTTTCCTGGTCTGGTATCTGCAGGAAGTATAAATTCTCCGGATATCTTACCATATTTAACTGACTGGTTGGTAAGGTTTATCCTGCTGGTTTCAAATGATAAAAAGACCATGCATCCAGAGCGGAAATACTTACCGACAATCTGAACAGAGGCAGTTGATCCTGCCATTGCACCAGAGGGTGTGATATTTTTTATCTCCGGTGCTGCTGGTGGCTGGACATGAAAAACCTGGTTATACCGTTGTTCTCCAAAGGAGGGTGAACTGAGGATCATCTGGTATAACCCTGGCTTTGCATCAGAAGGAATGATAACGCGAAAAGTCATTTTATTATCAGAAAAAAATTTCAGGTCTGTGATATTCAGAGTTGTATCATCCTGCATAAAGCCAATGGTCATGTTCTCAGCAAAACCCTTTCCGGTCAGGGTAATAAGATGGGAGAATCCTGCATGCACAGTGTCAGGACTTAATGCAGTAATATCAGGAGCTGATGCCGCAGACACCGGAGCAAGGCCTGCTGAAAAAACCACTACCAGTATACAGATATGGAACCAGTACCTTGCAGGGAACCTGGTAATAATGTTTATCACTTTTGAATTCATGAAGATCTTACGGCAATTATTTGTCCGGGTATAATTCACACTATTCACAATTCAATATTTGAGAGCGGAGAAGAAATACTTCTGTGTATATATGAAAGCAGAAAGCTTCTGCGGGTGTTAGTATAAAAAGAGAAAAGAACCTATAATCTAAAGTAAAGACTAAGAAGGAAAAGGTAACATCAGTGCAGATGATAACTGTGTATTAACTGGCGATTTTGATGAATAAGGGAGAGATGAGAGGAAAGGGCTCAATATGCAGTATTATCCATCGCCAGAAGAGGTGACAGAGGTGGACATTCTTATATCAGCAATCGAATCTGCATTTATGAATAACGGGGCAGGAAAGAGTGTAATACCTCCAAAGATCTACGTAGATCTTCCAGGCGGGGATTTTCCGGAGTGAAAGAATGAAAAATGGTATATCAATAATGTGGAAGAAAGAACAGACCTGGTTTTCAGATATGCAAGTGCGAGTGTTGTACCATGCCAGTTGATGAAGATCCTACACCTCAGGTAGAGCCTATTTCACCATATGATGACCTGTTTTCAGATGATGTCATCCCTGAAGAATCAAAATCCAAGGAAAAATCCCTCAAAGGACCGGTACTGGAGCCTGATAATGACAGTTATGAATCTGATAAAGAAAATCAGAGGAAAATCTCACCTCCTACCAACCGAAACCTGGCTTTTATAGCAGGAATAATTGGAATTGGTGTCATTCTCATATTTGCATTGTTTTTCCTTTCACCCTCTTTTGGACCTGACCTGAAGACAGAACCAATGGCTAACATAACTCCTGTCGTCACAAAAGAAGAGACAGTAACTCCTGAACAGACACCAGTACAGGCAGAAAAAGGATATACACAGTTTGATAATTTCTCAGACAAGGAGAGCGGATGGGGCTCATATGAGGGTGAGACCTTTTTAAGATATTATTCTCAGGGCGAATACCATATGATCCAGAAAGGAGAAAATCTCTCTGATCGCGCTCTTCTTGGAAAAAACGTAACAGATTTCATATTAGAAGTAGATACAAGATTTGATTCAGGCCCACTTACCGGACAGTACGGAATAATCTTCAGATTTGATAACGGGAAATATTATTCATTCGGGATTAATGGCCGTGGCTGGTTTACAATAAGAAAACATATAGAAGGAAAGGTATATGAACTGATTCCTCTTACCGAGACTTATATTCTGAACAAAGGGTATAATTCAAACCGGCTTGGGGTAAAAGCTGAAGGAAATACTCTCAGCCTTTTCATTAACGGTAAGATGGTCAGGGCAATTGGAGATACTTCACTTACACAAGGAGATATCGGGTTTTTTGTGTCCCGTCTGGAAGAACAGGGATTTGTGAAGGAACAGCCAGTTCACGTGGCATTTGACAACTTTAAATACGGGGAACTTTAATCCTGAACCCTGACTTTTTTTCCCGAATTCAATAACCGGAAGAGTACATGGTATATTTTAATGAAAAAAAATGACATTATTGTTATCGGGGGAGGTCCGGCAGGTCTTTTTTGCTCACTTCTTTCCAGCAGAAGGGGCTTTAATACACTTCTCCTTGAAAAGATGTCATCCTGCGGGAGAAAACTGTTACTCTCCGGGTCAGGACAGTGTAACCTTACTCATACAGGACCAATTTCAGAATTTGTATCCCATTACGGAAATAATGGAAAATTTATCAGACCTGCCCTGATG
>JAQVIE010000030.1 GCA_028695895.1 Methanospirillum sp.
GCAAAGAACATCAGGCAGCAAAACCTTCTTCCAGCAATCTGCGGGCGGGTCTGTCCGCAGGAAACTCTGTGTGAGGCTCTTTGTATTCTTGGAAAGAAAGAGACACCAATCAGAATCGGCCAGCTTGAGAGATTCGCAGCTGACGAAGAACGGAAACATGGCCTAACTGTCCCTGCACGAAAGACTGCAACAGGTAAACGGATTGCTGTTATCGGATCCGGGCCTGCAGGTATTGTTGCAGCAGGGGAACTTGCAAAAGAGGGTCATGATATTGTCCTGTACGAGTCACTCCATGCACCAGGTGGTGTCCTGACTTATGGAATTCCTTCTTTTCGTCTTCCAAAAGATGTAGTAAAGGCAGAGATTGATCTCATCCTTGCTATGGGTGTTGATCTTCGTCTTAACCACCTGGTTGGAAGAACGGTCTCATATGAAGAACTGGAAGGGTATGATGCCATTCTTCTCGGAACCGGAGCAGGTCTTCCGTACTTCATGGGTATTCCGGGTGAGAATCTGAGCGGTGTTTATTCTGCAAATGAATTCCTGACCCGGGTCAATCTCATGCATGCTGAGCGGTTCCCTGAGTTTGATACCCCGGTTGCCAGAATGAGCCGGGTAGTTGTTGTCGGTGGCGGGAATGTTGCGATGGATGCAGCCAGAACTGCACGACGGATGGGTGCCAGGGTAACTCTTGTCTACCGGAGACGTGAAGAAGACCTGCCGGCCCGTGCAGCTGAAGTCCATCATGCCATAGAAGAGGGGGTTGAATTTGTCACCTGTTCAAACCCTGTTCAGATCATTGGTGAACAGACTGTTACCGGTATTAAATGTATTAGAATGCAGATGTGCAATCTTGATGAGAGTGGCCGACCAATCCCTGAACCAATCGCTAATGATACTTTTATCATAGACTGTGACGTTGTCATTCAAGCGATCGGACAAGGTCCAAACCCGGTTCTCGTCAACCAGATTCCAGGTCTTGAAAAAGGAAGAGCAGACAATGTTATCACTGGAGAAGATGGCAAAACCTCTCACCCGAAGATCTTTGCAGCCGGTGATGTCACCACCGGGGCAGCTACAGTCATTCTTGCAATGGGTGGAGCAAAACTGGCAGCATGTTCAATAAGTGAAATGCTTTCATTAAAGTAACAAATGACTGCCGTATTATTTCCTGAACAACTGGAGCAGGTAACAGAATATAAATTCAGAGACAAGTCTCTCCTGCTCAGGGCACTTACCAGACTTGCCTATAGTAAAGAACGAGGTCTGTCAGAGGATTCGCATCTTGATGCTTTTGCAACCCTGGGAGATGCAGTTATTGAATTAATTATTCTAACAAGACTTGTTAAAGGAGGTGAGCATGACAAAGGGGAGGTATCCATGAAAAAAATGGATCTTGTTAATATGTCAGTGCTCAGGGATGCAGCCCGTTCTATTCATCTTGAACAATATGTCAGATGGGGAAAAGGAGAAGCACGGATGCATGTCTGGACCTCAGGACGGGTTCTTGCTGAGTGCATGGAAGCTTTTACTGGTGCTATTTACCTTGACGGTGGTATTGATGCAGCGGAAGAGGTACTGGACAGGCTTTCCCTGCTTCCAGAATAGTTTCACGCGAAAGAAGATATACTAATAAAAATAATATCTGCAGGAATTTTCGCCAAGGAGAGAGCTGATGGACAAAAAACAAAAAAAATGGATTTATCTGTCTCTTGCATTCTCTATGGTTATCCTCGTCTTTATCCTTGCAACAACGTTTAATGAGGATACAATTCTATATTTATCCCAAATCAATATATTGTTTTTATTTATCGCGATCGGACTTCGTTTTGTTTCTTTCTCTCTATGGGCTGCACGAATCAAGGTCATGGCAGCATCTCTTGGTTACCATGTAAAATACAGTCATTGCTATAATATGGTGGTTGCAAATCTCCTTATCGGTGCCATCACCCCTGGTCAGGCCGGTGGAGAACCGGTTCGTATACATGAGCTCTATAAAGCTGCCATGCCTCTTGGTGATGCAACAGCGGTTGTTATCATGGAACGTGTACTAGATGCAGTTATTCTTGTTGGATTAACAATATTAAGCCTTTTTGTGATGGGAAAAATAATCTGGAATATGGGTGAAGGATTAGTATTCGTAATATTCTTTTCTCTTGCAATTCTTATTTTTTTTGTTGCAATTCTTCTCTTTGCTGCAAAAAAACCAGTATCTGCAAAAGAGAAGATCATGCGTTTACTGCACTGGATTGAAGGAAAGATGAAGACACCAGGTATTCACCGGATCATTGCCAGTACTGACGTTGAATTTGATAATTTCTGCTCTGGTATCACTGCATTCACAGGTCATGGAAAGAGAGGAATCATCCAGGGATCGGTTTTTTCTATTCTTTTCTGGTTCTCAGAATTTATAGTTGCATCAGTAATTCTAATGGGAATTGGTCTTCCACCGTCAATATATGAATCAATATTAAGTCAGATTATTATCGCATTGGTCAGTATGATTCCTTTAACTCCGGGAGCATCAGGTATTGCAGAACTCTCGGCAACACCACTATATGCTTTGTTTGTACCGACTGCAGCTCTTGGAGTTTTTATCATCCTGTGGAGACTGATAATGTTTTATCTGAACATATTATTTGGAGTAATCTCAACAGTCCTGATATTTAAACGTGAAATATCTACTTAATTTTATAATATTTAAAATATTAATTAATAAAGAAATAAAGAATTAAATTTAGAGATTTATTAAGCCAATAATCTTACTAATAGAGCTTTTTGAATATGTAATCTGTTTTCTGCCTGATCCCATACTGCACTTCTTTTGCTATCAATTACTTCATCAGTAATCTCCCAGTTACGGTGCGCCGGGAGACAATGCATCACAATGGCACCAGGCTTAGCCTTTGACATAAGGTCAGAATTTACCTGATAGGGCATAAAGATTTTTTTTCTTTGTTCAACCTCTTCTTCCTGTCCCATGGAAATCCAGGTATCTGTCATTATTACATCAGCATCAGCAGCAGCAACTCCAGGATCAGTTACAACTCTGACTTTGGCACCCATACGTAACGCTTCACTTACTATCTCATTTTTCGGAGCAAATTCTGATGGTGAAGCGATGATTACTTCCATCCCGGTCAATATGGTACTAAGAATTAGAGAGGTGCAGACATTATTTCCATCACCTATCCAGGCTACCCTGATACCTTCAGTACGAAAGAGCCATTCATTGATGGTCATGATATCAGCAAGGGTCTGACAGGGGTGTTCCCGATCTGACAGACCATTGATAACCGGAATATCAGAATGTGTAGCAAATTCAATGACCTCGTCATGCCTGCTTGCCCTTATCATGATGGCAGATACGAACCTGGACATGACCCTTGCAGTATCACGAATTGCCTCTCCCCGGCCCAGTTGCATATCTTTCGGATTAAGAAACAGAGCATGACCACCCAGCTCATACATTCCGGTTTCAAAAGATATTCTCGTTCTGGTGGAAGATTTTTCAAATATCATCCCAAGTGTTTTGTGTGCGAGAACCGGCGTATGTACACCGACTTTTCTCTCTTCTTTTAACTTTCTTGCATGTGCAATGAGGTTTATAAGTTCCTCTCTGGAGATATCAAGAATTGATAAAAAATCTTTATTCATCTGATCTCCTTCATGTGCGTAATTCTCTTGTCAAGGACTGCCCTGGTTCCGATATCCCTACGATGTCTTACCGGACCCACTACCGCTGATGCAGCCTCTTCTGCTATTCTTTCTGCCTCATCAAGAGTATCACCTATACCGACATATGCCATGGTCCTTGAGCTCTGGGTAACCAGGTATTCTCCATCCCTGACAACACTTGCATAATAACAGAGTGCTTTATTATCAGGCTCAATAATCAGTTTTCCTCCTGATATTGGTGCATCCGGGTATCCTTCCGGAACAAGATACTTACAGACTGACGCTTTTTTTGCAAAATGAACTTCTGTTTTATCCAATGTTCCTTCGGTGATTGCCTGAACCAGGGTTGTAAAGTCACTGGTAAGCAATGAAAGAACATTCATCGCCTCCGGATCCCCAAATCTGGCATTAAATTCGATGACCATCGGACCATTTGCTGTATTCATGAATTGCCCGTAGAGTATACCTACAAAAGGAGTTCCTTCAGAAACAAGAGAGGCAACGGTCTGTTTCATAATTGAAAAAGCTTTTTTGTAGTCTTCATCAGTCACAAAGGGTAATTTGTGTTCTGGAAGGGTATATGAACCCATACCGCCGGTATTAGGGCCGATATCTCCTTCATAGGCCCGTTTATGATCCTGAACCAGAGGCATTGGGATAAGGTGATTACCATCGGTAAATACCTGCAGGGTAAACTCTTCACCGATGAGGCGTTCCTCAATAACTAAATCACCTTTAAGCTCATGAACATATCTGCAGGCTTCTTCCCTTGTTAGATGTTCTCCCATGATCCTGACACCTTTTCCCCCGGTAAGGCCGGATGGTTTTATTGCATATTCTTTATCAGAGGATTTAAGAAATTCTTCAGCTTCTTTTCCCGAATGGAAGATATGGTACTCGGGAAGACCGGCGATATTATATTTTTTCATAAGGTTTCTGCAGAATGATTTATCAGTTTCAATCCTGGCCGCCAGTTTTGTAGGACCGACACACCTGACCCCTGCTATAGTTAACGCATCCACAACACCGGTCTCAAGAGGGGCTTCAGGACCAATACAGGCATACTGAATCTGATACTCAAGACAGAACCTTTTCGCCTTTTCTGGATCAGTCTCAGATGCTATTAGAACCTTGTATGCAAGTTCTGCAATTCCCGGATTCAACCTGCTCATTATCGCAAATATTCTGGTCTTTGGATTTTTAGAAAGAGCTTTTGCAATGGCATGTTCTCTGCCTCCGCCTCCAACAACAAGGATGTTTGTGTTTGTATTCATTTTTAAACTCCGATGAAATTTTATCATTCTTTCAAAATAAAAATTTAAAAAGTGTCTGGAACAACCACCGTTTCATAGAAACAGGTAAAGATACTGGTCACTATGTGAATGATGTACTCTGCTTTTCTAAAAAGATAATAAAAACAAATCAGGTGAGGGACAGAAATAATATATCCCCTGGTTCGGACTGCCATAGATATCGGATCTAAAATTATATTCTTGTACCAATATGCGGTTTATCTCATTAAACCTATCATTTTATCATCAGACAGTTTACTTTTTCAAATATAATATTTTATTTTCTATCCGGATACTATTTAACTTCATATAGAGAATATAAAAGGAGATTATCTGATTTGCAATGGATGATAACACTTCTGAAGATCTTCCTCCTCATAGTAGACTATCTGCCGGATGCACACTTTGTTACGAAGGAGCTAAGCTAGTACTTTTCCTTACCGGGTTATGCCATCGAGATTGCTGGTATTGCCCGCTTTCACAGGAAAGAAAAAACCACGATGTTATTTATGCAAATGAGCATATGATATCTTCTCCTGAAGAAATGATTCAGGTTGCCAGACGGATGTCCGCTCTGGGGACTGGAATTACAGGAGGAGATCCATTTTATTTTCCAAATCGACTTATAGAATACGCGGGGGCATTGAAAAAAGAATTTGGCTCTGAACATCATATTCATCTGTATACCGGAATGGCCCCGACCGAAAAGATAATTAAATCAATCATCGGTCTTATTGATGAAATCCGATTTCATCCACCTGGTGAATTATGGTCAAATCTGAAAGATACACCTTTTCATGACAGTATACAATGTGCAAAAAAAGCAGGTCTGGATGTTGGAATAGAAGTCCCCTCCCTTCCCAATATTGATGACCTGGCTGATTATCTTCCAATTATTGATTTTATTAACATCAATGAATTGGAATGGGGAGATTCCAATGCAGATGAAATGAGAAAGAGAGGCTACCTTCTGAGGGGAGATGTATCAAATGCTATACAGGGGGGCTGGGAAAGTGCTAAAAAAATTGCAAGTCTTCCAAAAGTTCACTGGTGTTCATCTGATTTTAAAGACAGGGTTCAGCTAAGAATGCGACTTAGAAGAATTGCTGCAAATACCGCCAGAGAATTTGATGAAATTACTGAAGATGGCACAATAATCTACGGAGTCTGGGAATGTGATGGCCTTAGAGTAACTCTGCCTGAAAACCTGGACAATGCCCTTTTTGAAAGATATGATGATCGAATTGAGACAGGTTGGTGGATATTGGAAGAGATTGCCGGAAGAATAAAAGGCACGGCATATTACATTGAGCGATATCCTGATAATGGTATTATCATTGAGGTGACGCCGGTATGATTCGCTGGTTCATTGAACATATCTATGAATATTTTGTCTTCAAGCAATGTTTACATATTCCTCGCCATATTGCAATAATTCAGGATGGAAATCGTAGATTTGCAAAAAAAAGAGGAATCGCAACTGCATCCGGACATCGCGCAGGTGCAGACAGGACCGAAGAAGTGTTGGAATGGGCCCAGGAGCTGGGAATCCACCACATTACCCTTTACACCTTTTCCACTGAAAATTTTAACAGAACTGATGAAGAGATTCAAAATCTTTTCAGACTGTTCAAAGAAAAATTAGACCGAATATATCTTGATGAACGTGTTCATAAATATGGAATACGCATCCAGATGATTGGAGATCGGGAGATGCTTCCTGAAAATCTCCGAAATGCTGTTGAACAAGCTGAAACAGCAACAGCTCATTATGACAATTTCTATCTTAATATGGCTCTCGCATATGGCGGGCGAAACGAGATGTTGCGGACAACAGCAAAAATTCTTGATGATGTAAGAAAAAATAAGATCTCCAGAGATGATATTACACCAGCACTCTTTGAAGAAAACCTCTATGGAAATAATATCACACTTCCTCCTGTAGATCTAATCATCCGAACTGGAAATGAATATAGAACCTCTAACTTTCTCCCATGGCTTGCTAACGGGCACGAATCAGCTGTTTATTTCTGTGCACCATACTGGCCAAATTTTCGAAAGCTCGATATGCTTCGTGCTATAAGAGTTTATTCAGAACGCCAGGAGATGAAAAAAAGAATATCCTGTTAATTTCATGCGCCAAATCTACGGTTCCTTGATTGAAAATCTCTAAACGCGCGAATAAGATCAATTTTTCTTATCTTTTCCCAATTCAAGTCCAGAAAATAAAGCTCTGAATACACCGATTGCCAGATTAGAAAATCTACCAGGTGCGCTCCTCCGGTTTTAATAACACAATCCGGAGTGTGAGAAAAAGTCAGGTGCTGTTCAAGGACTTCTGTTGTTACATTCTCAGGGCTCACATTGTTATCTACCATGGCCCGGATTGCATCAGAAATTTCTTCCCGCCCTGATTTTCCAATAGCAATAGTAACTGGAATTCCTGTTCCGAATGATTCGGTTTTTTCCATATAATGAAGATGGATTTTTACTATATCAGATAAATTGTAAATTGATGAGATAAATGAAGGTTGTTTAGTAGAACAACAGGTACTGATATGAATAATAATCTCCTGAATCCCGATGTCCTTTTTAAAATTTTTTATTACTTTATCTGATATCTCAAGACACCAGGTGATGATACGCCTGATTTGAAAAGGATCGCCATCCATTTCAGCATCAGATATCATAAAACAGATAACATGAGGAATACTATCAAGATTACGAAGAAGACTCCATTCATACAATTTATATATCATAGTATTCTCAAATTTAGTATAGGCAGGAGTAATTTATACAATAACTACTGAAATTTTTTAAATTTCACATTATTCACAAGATTACTCCAGATTTTTCAGATTCCTTTCCTTAATAATTGACCTTATAACTTCTCTATGATAACTATATAAGGATTCGATATGATGGAAATGTTAACACACCAGGAAGATATCATTGGGTTAATATGATAGAAAAACTATTTTTTATATACTAATGTACAAATATCTGACTGGCATTGATGTAATAGATCGGAAAGGAGGTGTCAATCCAGGAACTAATATTCTTGTTCTTTCTCCTTCATTTTGTGGTGGGGAGATGGTTGCATCATATCTGGCTATGCCCAGAAAGAAAGAATATATGATTGTCATTGCAACTGAAACACAGTCTGAAGATCTTATTGACTTTTTTTCGGATAAAGGGTTTGATACCGATTATATCGGAATTATTGATGCAATCACCAGAACCTCTTTTTCGACAATAGAAGATGCTCATAAAATAAAATATGTTGGTAGTCCGAGTGATCTTACCGGCATGGATATAAAATTCTCTCAACTAACAGAGGAAATAATGAAAGGTGATTTTACTGATGATCCTGATCAGTTATTTCCTACACCTATCAGATATTGTATTATCTCCCTGACCTCAATGCTGATGTTTAGGAAAATTGATATAATATACCAGTTTCTTCATGTAGTTACTTCCAAACTCCGTAAATTAGGTTCCATTGGCGTTTTTTTATTAAATAATGAATCATTTGATCAAAAGAGCCTGGCAATAGTCAAACAACTTATGAATATCGTTGTCGAACTTAGATCATCTGAAGAAGGAAATCAAATCCGTCTTCAGGGGACTATGGGTCTTTCTGTGAATTGGACCACATTTTCCTTTGAAGATGAAAAATTAATTATTTCACCTTAATACACATGTTGATTTTTGCAGGTCTGGGTCTTTATGATCTTGACGATATTTCTTTAAAAGGATTAAAAGCAATAAAAAATGCCGATTTTATATTCTTAGAGTCTTATACATCAAAATTATCCGGAGCTGGTCTTGATCAGATGCATGAGAGATATGGAAAAGATATCATAGTTCTCAGTCGTCAGGATGTAGAACTGGAACCTGAACCGATCCTAAAAGCAGCTGAAAATGGGGTTGCGGTTTTTTTAACTGGTGGGGATCCTATGGTTTCAACAACTCATGCAGACCTTCGTATAAGGGCAAAAGACCGCGGTATTGAGACAAAGATAATTCATGGTTCTTCTATCGTAAGCGCAGTATGTGGTCTTACAGGTTTGCAAAATTATCGTTTTGGAAAATCCTGTTCAATTCCATATCCTGTTCACAACTGGTTTCCTAAGACGCCACTTGATACCATTCTTTTGAATTTAAAACAAAATCTTCACACTCTTGTGTATCTTGACATTCAGGAAAAACAGTTTATGTCGATTCGTGAAGGAATCGAAATTCTTGAAAAGCTGATGGAAGATTCATCAGAATCCATCCCTTTATTTGTAGGAGTAGCCAGGGCAGGCTCAGATATGCCGGTGGATGTCGCAGGAACCGGTGAAAAACTTAAAAATATCGATTTTGGACCGCCGTTGCACATTCTTGTTGTTCCGGCAACACTTCATGAGATTGAAAAGGAATATCTGAAGGACTTTGCCTGGTATGTTCA
>JAQVIE010000031.1 GCA_028695895.1 Methanospirillum sp.
TGAGCCTACGACTAAACCTACAACCGAACCTTCAGTAGTGCCAACAGTAGATCCCACGACTGAACCTACAGCTAAACCGACTTCAGAGCCTACAACTGAACCTACAGTTGAGCCTACAGTAGATCCCACGACTGAACCAACTCCGGTTCCTGAAGATCTTGTTGCCGCCTTTACCGCTCTGCCAATGACCGGGACACCACCATTGACCGTGGAGTTCAAAGACCATTCCTCAGGTAATCCAAAGAAATGGAGATGGGACTTTGGAGACGGGACACTCTCGACGTTTAAGGATCCAACCCATGTATATGGTGGAATTGGCCGGTATACAGTCACTCTTGAAGTAATGAGAGGCAATCTCTCATCAGTGGAGAGAAGATCGGAGATAATCCGTGTTGTTGGCGATTACCCCACAGGGCCATCCGGGTTTGCCATGGTGACTTCAAAACCCTCTGGTGCAGAGGTGAAAATGGGAGAGATATACCTTGGCACAACACCTGCAACTTTGATAGTCCCTGCTGGTTCCCGGACATTCTCATTCCATAAAGAAGGGTACCTGAATAAGACTGTGAATGTGATGATTCGTCCGAATGAGATAAAGCTGATTCCACAGGTTATGCTGAAAGAAGTCTCATAATAACTCTTTTTTTCCGGCAAAAACGCATTGTCCAAAGGAGATACACCCGTCTCCAAAGGGCATGTCATGATTGATGTGCAGGTTAAACCCGTTATTTTTCACGTTCTTCCTGATCGTCTCCCTGATCATCTCATTGTATGCAACTCCTCCTGATAAGGCAATGGTCTGCAATCCTGAACTGGCAGCCGCATTAGATGCGATCATTGCAATACCCCTGGCCAGGTTATATTGAAGTGATGCAGCGGTTTTTTGAATAATCTTAGGTTCTTCAGGGTGTTTCATGTAAAGGTCTCTTGCCTTTTTAAGTAGAGCTGGTGTATCAAGGACTTCTGCCTGTCCAATCCTGGTAAGTGGAATATTCCATGACTCCGGCGATACCCCGTATGCGAAAGATTCAAGTTTCATTGCAGGTTCTCCGTCATATGTCTTTTTCCTGCAGATTCCAAGGAGTGCAGCTGCCGCATCCAGTACCCTGCCAGTGCTTGAGGTTATCGCGGTATTGAACCGTTTTGAGACTTGTTTTTCCAGGATGGAAAGATCCTGGTAAGTCCATCCTCGTGAGAGCAAAAGGCTGCTGGTTACCTCGTCAGGTAGTATGCCATAAAGCATCCTTTCAGGCCAGGTGGCAGCCAGATCTCCTCCAGGCATCAGGACCGGCATAAGGTGTCCAATCCTGGTATAACAGGGAGCAGCACCCTGGAATATCTCTCCGCCCCAGATGGTTCCGTCAGATCCATATCCGACACCATCGATTGCGATACCTATGCATTCATCATGAAATGTTGCTGCAATGTGAGCTTCATGATGCTGAACCGGAACCAGGTGAGCACCAGTCTCCTCACCCAGTTCTTTTGCATACCTGGTTGACAGGAACTGTGGATGCAGATCATGGGCAATGATCCTGATATCCGGCTGCATAAGGTTTTGGAGACATTTAGTTGTCTCTTTCAGGTACGCATATGTTCCGGGATTTCTGACATTTCCAATATGAGGCGAAGTAATGCAGAAACCCTTTGTATAGAGAGTAACCGTGGAGTTCAGTTCAGGCCCTGTTCCAAGAATTGCAGAATCACCAAGGAAAATTTTTGTTCTTTTTGGTGCAAAACCACGGGAAAGACGAATAATCGCTCCTTTTCTTATCACCGAGTCGTCGCAGCGGTTGATAATATCACGTGTATGGGTAAGATAATAATCCACAACACCTGTAAGCCTGGATAAAGCTTCAGGGTATGTGGTAATCATCGGGTAACCCGGGGCATTGGCACTGGTCATGATAAGGAAAGGTGCAAAAAGATGTGAGAAGAGCAGATGGTGAAGACCGGTATAAGGAACCATGCACCCGATGGTATGAAGATTGCTTATATGTTCCAATGCATCAGGTTCACGCTTGTCAAGGATGACAATAGGTGAAATATCGCTATCGAGAATTTTTTCTTCATCAGGGGATATGAGGGTATTGTTCAGGATCCACTCTTTCCTGGCCATGATGGCAAAAGGTTGCTCATTCCGGTTAAGCCGTTTTTTTAATTCGGTAGTCATATCGCCGATGCATGCAATATGAAATCCCCCTATTCCGCGGATGGCAATAATGTTACCCTGGTCAAGAAGCCCTGCTGCCTTCTGAATCAGGGAATTATCCCTGACTACTTCACCGGTACCTGAATAAAGAACAAGTTCCGGCCCGCACTCATGACAGGCAATCGTCTGTGCATGATGTCTCCTTCCGGATGGGTCTGAATACTCATCTGAACAACCCGGACAGGGAGGAAACATATCCATGGCAGTTCTCTCTCTGTCATAAGGCAGGGATCTGATGATTGAATACCGCGGACCACAGTTTACACAGGATGTGGCAAAATATTCTTCATATCTGCCGCCAGGGGTATAGATATCACGGACACAGTCTGCACATATTGCAATATCCGGTGGAATAAGACCACTTCTGATACCATCATGGCTTTTAAGAATAGAAAATGTGTCTGGTGGATCCCCTGACTGTGTATGCACTTCAACAGAGTCTATTACTGATAAAGGCGGCCCTGTTTTGAGGTCATTAAGGAAATCATCAAAGTTATCTCCCCATGCATATACCTGGACTTCTGATCCTGTATTACATACTGTTCCCTTAATTCCATGCGCAATTGCCCTGGCATAAACGAAAGGACGAAATCCAACGCCCTGAACAATTCCTCTTATAATGATATAACCCTGTTTTGGCATTTTTGTACAAGTAACCTTTAATTTTTTATCCAGCGTTATTATAATAGGGTTTTGAATTGGCGGGTCATGTGCGGATTGTGAATGATCCGGTAGATCTGGTTCCCCTTTTCGTAGTATTTAATAATACTAATTATAAGAAAATTCTCGAGCTCCTGGATAATAACTGGATGACTTGTGCAGAGCTGTGTGACGTAATTGGAAAAGATTATGTCAGAGATGGGTTGCTTCTGCTTCGGAAAGGAAATCTTATAGAGGAGAAATGGAGAATGCCTGAACCAGGTAAGAAGCCGGAAAAGGAATACAGGGCAAACTATAGCAGGGTGCGTGCGAACTTTCAATGTGACTTTTCAGATCTCGGGGATCTAATGGCAATTGCTTTTGCAAATGGAGATGATCTAAGAATGAAAGGAGACAGCGTGGAGGCTGAATTATCACGGGGCAACAGTTCGATAAATGATATTGCCAGAAAATTCGGAGTTTCACCTGTTTTTATCAAGGGAATCGCTAAAAGAATTCCGCATCTGGATGTAAAAGGTCAGGGTCTGGTAGTATTAGATGAATGAGAATGATCCAGGATACACCATCCTTAAAAACAAACGTGATGTCACCAGATTTCAGATCCTGGTTGATATTGCTGCGCATCAGCCTGCAATAAGGCAACAGGAGATAGCGGCAGGTCTTGGTGTCACACCTCAGGCAATCTCTGATTATGTCAGGGAATTGACTGAAGAAGGAATGCTTAAAGCGCCTGGCCGGGGCAGGTACGAGGTTACCAGGGAAGGTGTTGAATGGGTCCTTCATCACGCAGAAGTTCTTGAGACTTATGCACGGCACATCAGGAGTGACGTAATAAAACAGGTTTCTGTATGGACTGCCATTGCAGCTGAGGATCTGTATAACGGGGATCCTGTTGGGGTCTATATGAAAAACGGCCTTCTTTATGCCTCAAAGCAACCCCAGTCAGCAAATGGTTTTTCTGTCTCTGATGCTGAAAAAGGCGAAGATGTCGGAATATCAGGTCTTGAAGGAATTATTACTCATCGAGAGGCGACTGTTCTTGTATGCAAGGTTCCACGCGTGGAAAGGGGAGGCTCAAGGAAAGTCAGACTTGATGCCCTGAAAGAGGTAATAAGCAGGGCGACAGTGGTTGCCTGTGTGGGGCTTGAAGCATGGGTTTCCCTGAAAAAAATTGACAGGGTTCCGGATCTGTATTTCGGTTCACGTGAAGGGGCTGTGGATGCAGCTTTGCATGGGATACCTTGTGCTATTGTGATTGTTGATGAATTTTTCACGGACTTTTTAAAACAGCTGGAGCAGGCAGATCTCAGTTATGAGATTCATGACCTGATGTCTTCATGAAGGCGATAATCCAGCCTACAAAGAAATACTATCGGATTTTATACATTGACACTCATCACATCCGGATAACAGGGATGCTTGATCTGGTCGATACTCCGAAAGGAATTAGACCGGTAAAATACAGGATCCGTCATTCAAAGAGCGGAGGGTATCGCAACACTCCAAGTAAAGATCTGATCACCCATCTGCGCCGTTCGCGTGTATACCTGACGGCGAAAAATAAACCATTTGAATCGTTTTTGCATGATCTTCAGATCCAGTTCTCGTACGTCTTGCTTTGCAGGTTCTGTCTTATGGATGACCGGGTTACAGAGCTGGATAAAAAGAATGCAGTGGGATTTGGTGATGGTGAACAGATATGCATGGATTGCGCCCGTAAAGAGCTTCGCAGAGAGCTGGTGCATATGGGACGGCTTGGAAGATCTGCTCTGTCACATCTTGACGAACTTCTTGAAAAGTACCGGAGCGTTGACAGGGTTTTAGCAACGATTGAACCAGACCGTCTGACGGTTGGACATACCCTCTATGATCGCCTTGAGGCTCATCCGGTATTGCAAACCGCGGGAATTGAGGAGTTGCCTTTTCCACATGAATTTGTTGAAGCATGCGGTGTGGAATCTCTGATGCCGGTTCAGCAGCTTGCAGTGGAAGCAGGACTGTTATATGGTAAGGATCTTCTTGTTGTCTCTGCTACGGCAAGTGGTAAGACCTTCATCGGTGAAATGGCCGGGCTGAAGAATTTCCTTGAAAAGAGAGGCCGGGTTCTGTTTCTTGTTCCGCTTGTGGCTCTTGCGTACCAGAAATACGAACGTTTTTCACAAAAGTACGGGCATCTGGCCGAGGTATCAATAATTACCGGTGCAAGCAGGATCCAGGTAAGAGATAGTCGCAGACCTGCCAACCGGAGCAGAAATGCCGGAATCCTTGTTGCAACCTATGAAGGGATAGATCACCTGATGCGAATGGGAGAAACTCTTCCAAACATCGGGACGGTCATAATCGATGAGGTCCAGATGCTTGAGGATCGAGACAGGGGACATCGTGTTGACGGCCTGATTGCAAGGCTGAAGTTCTCATCTTCAAAAGCCCAGTTTTTATACCTGAGTGCTACCATCGGGCACCCGAAATTGCTTGCCGGTAAACTTGACTGCAGGCTTGTCAGGTACGATGATCGCCCGGTCTCCCTGGAACGGTATCTCATCTTTTCTGAACGTGAACAGAAGATACCTACGGAACGTGCCATGGTTGCAGAAGAATACAATCGCGTGTCTTCCAAAGGTTACCATGGACAGACTATAATCTTTACAAATTCCCGTGCACGTTGTCACATTATTGCAGAAAAAATTGGGGACGGGGTAGCACCTTATCATGCAGGACTGACCCAGGCTGAGCGAAGGCAGGTAGAAGAAAAGTTTGAAAAAGGCCAGCTTCGTGCAGTTGTTACAACGGCGGCCCTTGCAGCCGGAGTGGATTTTCCTGCATCCCAGGTAATTTTTGACTCTCTTGCAATGGGCATTGAATGGCTCACCGTGCAGGAGTTTTACCAGATGTCAGGAAGGGCAGGCCGGCCTGACTTTCATGATCTTGGAAAGGTAATAATCCTTGCAGAACCAGGTGGGTGTTATATTAGAGGGTCCAGGCTTACTGAAGAAGAAGTAGCTATGGGGCTCTTAAAAGGGGAGATGGGAGAGGTTGCTCCACAGTATAATCTTGAACAAAGCTCTGAACTTTATGTTGCTAATGCTGTTATCTGCAAAGGAAACGAAAATTCGATAGAAAAGATTGAAGGGTATCTTGTTGGTGAATATGAGCCTGTTGAAGATCTCCTTTTAGATAAGAATCTCATCACAAGAGAAAACGGGGTAATCCACCTTACTTCCCTGGCAAAGGTGATGGCAGAGCATTTCATTGGTGTTGAGCGTTTATCCAGGATTACCAGGCTGGTCAATGAGATGAAAGATCCACTTGATATCCTGGCAGATCTTGAGTGTGCATCTGATGAAGAGGCAGCCAGGGAAAAGGTACGTAAAGAGAATAAAAAGGATGAAAAAACTAAGAAAAAGAAGAAACGCCGGGGTAGAAGAACAAAATAAGTTTTCCTTCTTTTTTGCCATGGATGAAGACTTACATATCCCTATTCTGAGTAACAAACCCAGCGGTCATATATCGGGTCTGCATCAGACTCAAAAATTTCTGCCTTTTTCCCGGTGTCGCTTACCCAGGACCTGACCTGCTTAATCTCTAATTCTGTTCCGGTGGTAAAAAGGACTCTTTCTGAAGCTGTGCATGCAGCAGTAATTATCTCCTGCCAGACAGGAGCATTAAATGAGTGTATCTCACCAACCATGAAGCCACATGCTAATGAGGCCATGCTCTTCATGAACGGGTTTATCATTCTCCCGTCAATCCACATGGTTCGTTCAGGTATGAGCCTTCCGGAGATTATTCCCCGTGCCAGAAGCGATTCATCATTATCATAGGCTAACGGGTTCATTCCCTGGTTTTTCATGACCATAAAGCCAACACCGGTTCCGCAGCAGCAGTCAAGGCAGACACCATCTGTTTCTGTTCCAACTGTTTTTCGAAGCAGCGTGTCAATGCTCTGAACCCGGACCGGGTTTAGATCATCAGCTCCAGGAAGGGTTGAATCACATAACTGTTTGTTGTAATATTCCCTAATTGCATTATGGATGGTTTCATTATCTTCCTGGTACATATCCCAGTCAAAATGCTCAAAAAGGTCGATAAGTGCAAGAGAAGGTTCCCGGTATAAAGTTACACACCCTGTCCAGACTCCTCTTTCATCGGTTTTGGCAAAAACTGCCGGGTTATCATCTTCATCCACCAGAATTTTTCCTGCTTTTCCCGTTTCTTCGGTCATGAGATCATCCATTTCCTGGTAAATCAGATCAGAAAACACAGGTTCAACAAGAGAAAAACTTTCAAGTTCCAGCATTTGTGCAATTTTCATATTTTTAAGCCAGAAACTCTTAGGGCTATGAAAAAAAAGAATTATCGGTTTGAGAATGGATGAGAATTATCCTGACATTGTTCATGGATTCCATGTCTTACAGAAATTCCATGTTATTCATATAAGATCTCAGTACCTTTGGAATCTCAACTGACCCGTCTTCCTGCTGAAAATTTTCAAGAATTGCCCGCATGACACGCGATGTAGCAATTGCAGTGGAATTAAGGGTGTGAATAAATTGTTTGGACTCAAAATCCTCTTTGTCCCTGACCCTGATGTTTAACCTTACCGCCTGATAGGTGGTGCAGTTTGAACATGAGACCACTTCCCGGTATTCATTTTCACGTGGCATCCAGGCCTCAATATCATACTTTTTGGCAGCTACAGTTCCGATATCTCCGGTGCAGATATTTACAAGCCGGTAAGGGATTTCAAGTTTCTGAAATATTTCTTCAGCATTTTCACGAAGTTCCTCATGTATCTCCCATGAATCGTCAGGATGAGAGTATACGAACTGTTCTACTTTATGGAACTGATGAACTCGGAAAAGGCCTTTTGTATCAAGACCATGAGATCCTATCTCCCGTCTGAAACAGGGTGATAATCCGGCAAGTCTGAGTGGTAATTCTTTTTCTTCAAAAATTTCATCCTGGTACATTGCTGCCATGGGATGTTCGCTGGTTGCGATAAGGTATGCATCATTGTCCTCAATTTTGTACATGACCTTCTCAAAATCATCAAGGTCAGTGACCTCTTCGTATGATTTCCGGTTGATCATATATGGAGGAATAACCGGAGTATACCCTTTTTCCATTAAAATGTCAAGTGAAAACCGTTGAAGGGCGAGGTCAAGAAGGACCAGGTTTCCTTTAAGGAAGTAAAAACCTGCACCTGATGTTTTGGTTGCCCTTTCAAAATCAGCCCAGTCATTGTCAACTGCAAGTTGCCCGTGATTTCTGAGTTCAAAATTAAAAGTCTGCGGAGTTCCAAATCTCTTCACTTCGACATTTTCAGTATCATCTGCACCTACAGGAACGCTTTCATGGAGAATATTGGGAATACGCATAAGATAATCTCGTATTTTTGTTGATATTTCCTCCATTTCAGCTTCATTTTCTTTTATTTGTCCGGGAAGGTTTGCAGCTTCAGTTATGAGTGCTGATGCATCTTCGCCAGCTTTTTTTGCACGGTTAATGTCATGGGAGATGGAATTTCTTCTCCGCCTTAGTTCATTTGTCTGACCGATCAACTCGCGGTGACGAATGTCCTGCAGGAGCAAATCATCAACCCATGCAATCTTTTCCACATCATTTCTTTTCTTAAGATCTTCCCTGATGATATCCGGATTTGCCCGGACGAATCGTATATCAAGCATTGAGGTACACCTGGATTCTGGTAATAAAGCCTGTTTTCAGGATTGTCAGTACCATTGGTCTTTCCACTACATCACGATGATCACCGGATGAATGTGGCATAAGTTACGATTTCTGACAATTGTCCCGAAAACCAGGATTTAAAAAAAGATTCAGGAAGAACTTTTTGGAAGTTCAACCTTGGTTTTGATAACTTCAACACGGCGGACCGGATGAAGCTCTTTCACCTGTTTAAAGAGTTCTTTTGCAAGATCGCCGTTAATAATATTATTAATAAAGACCCCGAGTTCATTCTCTTTTCCGTAATTCAGAACATCATTTGTAAGAATTCTTCTTATTTCATGCTGCTGGCTCTGATCTGCACGGGTAAGAGTGAAACAGGTGACAATTGTACGAATTTTCCAGCCATCCTTGCTGATAAAGTTTACAACACAGTCAATCCTTGACGTCCGTCTCTTTACCATTGATCTGATAAAGTCACGCGCAAGTTCATGACCGATGAATGAGGTATAAGCTGCATCTCCTGCCACATTGGTGATTTCAAACTTCATCTTCACATTCTGCTTGGAATAATCATTCACAAGTTCTGAAAGCGGAACCTGAATGGTTCTGCCGATAATCTTTTCCGGATCATCTGCAACTGTGTCTCCAAGATATACTTTTCCAACATTATCAGGGCTGTATATCTTGTACCAGGATTTTGCTTTCCATCCGTCGACTCTTCTTCCTGTTGGTTTTTTCGCTGCCATTATTCACACCTTTTTTCATTGTGATGCATATGTTCTTACTTCCTTTATTT